>CAMDPA010000015.1 GCA_945903565.1 Devosia equisanguinis
GAGTTTGCACCCGACGGCTTCCCATCTTTGCCGAATGGCTTGTCTGTCGATCATGCAACGGCGTACGACTGTTCGCCGGGACAAGGAATCCCGCGCTGCCGAGTCACACGGTCGCACGCACACAGATCACGATTCAGCTTTTTTGCGATTCGTCCTTAGGTTCTCGCTTTTGCAGAGTTTTATCGCAAAACCGCTCAGGACACTTTTGCGAACTCTGCTTAGTTCGATGTTCGACACAGCGCCGGGCACGGTGAATCGCCGTGCCCGGCGTTATTGCGTTGAAAGCCGGTGCTGCCGTAAATGCGGCGTTGCATTATCGGTCTCCCCGACTACCATTGCTGTTGGCTGGCGGAGTTAGCTGGTGACTGATGCAGCAGGGGCAATGATCCATGAAGCTCGCTTCGCTCAAAGATGGCCGCGATGGGCGACTTGTCGTCGTCTCGCGCGATCTCAGACAATTCGCCCCGGCCGAACCGGTCGTGCGTACGCTGCAGCAGGCGCTGGATGACTGGGCTCGGGTGGCGCCGCTGCTCGCGGAGATCGCGGCCGGGTTGGAGCACGGTACGACGGCGGCTGAACGGTTCCGTGAGCGTACGGCGGCAAGCCCGCTGCCGCGCGCCTATCAATGGGTCGACGGCTCGGCCTACCTCAATCACGTCGAGCTCGTGCGGCGCGCGCGCGGGGCGGAGATGCCGCCCTCGTTCTTCACTGATCCACTGATGTACCAAGGCGGTTCCGACGCGATGCTGGGTCCGCGCGATCCAATCATGCTCGCAAACGAGGAGTGGGGCATCGATTGCGAGGCCGAGGTCGCTGTCATCGTCGACGACGTGCCGATGGGCATCGATGCCAAGCGCGCGCGCGATCACATCAAGCTGGTGATGATCGTCAATGACGTGTCGCTGCGCAACCTGACAGGCCCGGAATTGGCGAAAGGCTTCGGATTCCTGCACTCGAAACCGCCGACGGCGTTCTCGCCGGTCGCGGTGACGCCCGACGAACTGGGAACCGCGTGGCGCGACGGCAAGCTGCATCTGCCGCTGCTGACGTCGATCAACACCAAGCCGTTCGGGCAGCCGAACGCCGGGCAGGACATGACGTTCGATTTCGGCCAGCTCATCGCGCATGCGGCGACGACGCGGCCGCTCTCGGCCGGCACGATCGTCGGCTCGGGTACGGTTTCGAACAAGGGACCCGATGGCAGTCCAGGGCGTCCCGTGCCGCTGGGCGGGCAGGGCTACAGCTGCATCGCGGAGATCCGGACCGTGGAGACGTTGCTGGAAGGCAAGCCCAAGACGCCATATCTCAAGTTCGGCGATACCGTGCGGGTCGAGATGAAGAACGCCGACGGCCACTCGATCTTCGGCGCCATCGAGCAACAGGTGCAGAAGTACGTGCCATGAGCTGGGCCAAGGACCACTTCGTTGCGCTCGACCACGTCAAGGTGGCGATGCCGGCCGGCGAGGAGGCCAAGGCGCGCGCATTCTATATTGATGTGCTCGGCATGTTCGAGCTGACGAAGCCGGCGGCGCTCGCAGCGCGCGGCGGTGCGTGGTTCGCGGGTGGTGATGGGGCGAGCGTGCAGATCCATTGCGGGGTCGAGAAGGATTTCAGGCCGGCAAAGAAGGCGCATCCCGCGGTGCTGATCATCGGCATCGATGCGCTGGCGGCGCGGCTCAACAAGGCTGGTCACCCCGTGACGTGGGACGACGATCTGGAGGGACTGCGGCGGTTCTTCTGCGAGGACCCGTTCGGAAACAGGCTCGAGTTCATCGGGTCGATCGAGGACGATTTGTAACGGCGGGCTGCGCCGTTCAAGCTGTGCTTGGCCAAGCTCAGCGGGCGCGCTTGACCGCCCTACGCGCTCACGCGTTGCGGCTTGCGTTCGCGCTCGAGCCGTTCGTAGCGGCGCTGCTCGTCGGTCACGTAATCACGCACGATGGGGGCGGCGTCGCGCTGCTTGGCGAGCTGCATGTGGAAGACTTCCTGCGAGCCGGTGCGGAACATCATCTCGCAACTGACAAGATAGAACTCGAACATCCGACAAAATTTCTCGTCGTACATCTCAGCGATGTGGGCGCGATTGGCCTCGAAGCGCTGGTGCCAGTGGCGCAGAGTCGTCGCGTAGTGAACGCGCAGGAACTCGACGTCCGTGACCCACAGACTGCTGTTTTCGACCGCCGGGAACACCTCGGACAGCGCGGGGGAATAGGCGCCCGGGAAGGTGTACTTGCGCAGCCACGGGCTGGCGGTGCCGGGCGGGCTCATGTGGCCGATCGAGTGAAGCAGCATCACGCCGTCGTCGGTGAGCAGGTCGTTCACCTTGGCGAAGAACTCGGGGTAGTGCTGGACGCCGACGTGCTCGAACATGCCGACTGAGACGATGCGGTCGAACTTCCTGTCGAGCTTGCGATAGTCGAGCAATTCGAAGCGCACGCGCTGGTCGAGACCGGCGACCTTGGTGCGCTCGACCGCAAGGGCGTATTGCTCCTTCGACAGCGTCACGCCGGTGACTTCGACGTCCGCGACTTCGGCCAGATAGCGCGCAAGCCCGCCCCAGCCCGAGCCGATGTCGAGCACCTTCATGCCCGGCTTGAGGTTCAGCTTGGCTGCAATCAACCGGCACTTGTTGCGTTGTGCGGTTTCGAGGCTTTCACTCTCGTTGCGGAAGTAGCCGCACGAGTAGAACATCTCCCGATCCAGGAACAGCTTGTAGAAATCGTTGCCGAGATCGTAGTGGTGGGCGACGTTCGCCTGTGCCTTGCCCACCGGATTGGCCTGCTGGAACCGCTTCAGCGACCGTGAAATGCGACGCAGCACCTGCTGCACCGGCTGCTCGCTGAGCGACAACCGGTTGAGCGAGAACAGCGTCAGAAATGCGCGCAGGCTCGAGCCGGGGAACGTCAGCCGCCCGTCCATGTATGCCTCGCCGGCATGCAGCTCTGGATTGAAGAACAGCTTGTGATAGAGCGACGGGTCGGTCAGCCGCATGGTGACGGACGGCCCGGGCGCGCCAGCGAACACGTGACTGCGCCCTTTTGCGTCGATGACTTCGAGCGATCCGACTTTCACGAACGGCTTGAGCATGGCCGACAGCGGAAACATGGCGCACTCCTGGAGTGAGAACAGACCCCCCTACAATGACCCGGCACCGCATGGTGGCGTTTACAGTTCGAGCGGTAGTGCACAGGAAATTCATGGCGCTGAGAAGGCGTAAATTCTGGTCCTGCCTCAGGATTTCTGCTCAGGGGCGGGCAGATCGAGGTATTTCCGCCAGACCGCGTTGGAGCCGAGGCTCTCGGCGAAGCGGGCGTGAGCGGCCGCATCCTCCGGCGTCAAACGGGGCGGCAGCACCTTGGGGCGCGGCTTAGCCTTGCCCGTGCGTATTTCTCCCGATGTCTGCTCGGTGGCGTTCTTGGCAAGGCCGAGCGTGGCCTGGCGCTCGCCCAGCAGCTCGACGTAGACACCGGCGAGGAGGGTCGAGTCCATCAACGCGCCATGCTTAACGCGCTTGGTGTTGTCGACGCCGTAGCGCTTGCATAGCGCGTCGAGCGTGTTGGGACCGGCGGGATGCTTGCGGCGGGCGATGGCAAGCGTGTCGATCACGCGATCGCCGGGAATCGGCGGGCGCCCGATCCGATCGAGCTCCATGTTGATGAAGCCCATGTCGAAGTTGGCATTGTGGATGACGAGCTGGCCGTCGTTGCCGATGAATTCCATGAACTGATCGACGACGTCCTGGAACTTGGGCTTATCGGCGAGGAAGGCCGTGGTGATGCCGTGGATGCGCTCGGCATCGGGATGCACGTCGCGGCCCTGCGGATTGATGAAGCAATGGAACTCGCGACCGGAGGGAATGCGGTTGATCAGCTCGATGCAGCCGATTTCGACGAGACGGTCGCCTTTGCGGTGATCGAGGCCGGTTGTTTCGGTATCCATCACGATGTCGCGCGGCATGGGGTGCTCCACTCGTAGGTTGGTTGGCGCATCAGCGCGTAACCCAAAAAATCGTATGCGTTGCGCCTTTCGCCTCCCCCCTCCGGCCCTACGGGCCACCTCCCCCGCACGGGGGGAGGAGAATCGCGGGTGTCTCACGCCCAATGCGTGGCAAAGGCGGTGCCGGAGCGGCCCTGTAGCTGGTCGATGATTCGGTCGACCACGGCCAGTGTCTCGTCAATCGTGCCCCCGGTATCCACAATGAACGCGGCCCGGCTGCGCTTTTCGGCGTCGGGCATCTGGCGCGCGAGGATCACGTCGAGTTTCTCGGGCGTCATGCCGGGGCGGGCCAATACGCGCTCGCGCTGTTTTTCGGCCGGCGCGCTGACCACGACGACGAGATCGCAGCGCTGGTGGGTGCTGCCCTCGAGCAGGAGCGGGTGCTCCAAGATCGCAAGTGCGGCGCCGCTGCGGTGCGCGGACTGCAGGCATTCGCGCGTGGCGGCATGGACCAGCGGATGGACGATCGCTTCGAGCTGCTTGAAGCGGGATGGGTCTTGCAACAGCACGGCGGAGAGTTTTTGGCGGTCGATGCGGCCATCCGTCGTGCTGCCGGGAAACGCCGCCTCGACGGGCGCGACGGCCTCGCCCTCATACAGCTCGTAAACCAGCGCGTCGGCATCGCATACGGGGATGCCGCGCTCGCGAAAGCGGGTGGCCACGGTGGATTTTCCCATGCCGATGGAGCCTGTGAGGCCAAGGATAAGCATGCCGGTCGGGCTCCTTTATGTGGCGATGACGCCGCGTGCGCGCAGCTCGACGAGCAACGGCAGAAGCGGCATTCCAAGGATCGTGAAGTAGTCGCCTTCGATGCTCTCGAACAGCTGGATGCCGAGGCCTTCGAGCTCATAGGCGCCGACGGATGCGCAAACGCGTTCGCCGGCGCGGGCGAGGTAGCCGTCGAGGAAGGCATCGGAGACGTCGCGCATGTGAAGGGCGGCAGTGTCGAGGTGGTCCCAGACGTGTGCGCCATCGATGGCTAGGGCGACGGCGGAATGCAGGTGATGCCGGCGGCCCGCAAGTGAGCGAAGGGCGGCGCGGGCTTCAACGAGACTGGCCGATTTGGTGTAGATCGTGCGGCCCAGCGCGAGCACCTGGTCGGAGCCGATCACGAGAGCGCCGGGATGGCGGCGGCTGACCTCCTCGGCCTTGGCGCGCGCGAGAACGCGGGCGACGTGCATCGGGTCGGCGTCACCCAGCGTGGCGCGGATGGCGTCCTCGTCCACGTCGGCGGGTTGCACGGTAAACGCGACGCCCGCGACTTCCAGCATCTGGCGGCGTGCGCTGGAGCCGGAGGCGAGGATGAAGGGCTGTGGCGCAGTCGGAGTGTGCATTGCGGTTCGTATCCTTTGGCCCAGCGCAATGAGTGCCGAAGGCTCGACATTATGTGTCTTCGACGACTCTTTCGCTGGGTCCCCGACAGCGCTCGGCTTCGCCTCGCTCGTCGAGGATGACGGTTGTTCCTATACGCCGAACGTGAAGCGCGAGCCGACGTTGGTCGTTACCAGCTTGTCGGGCATGCGGCGGCGCATGGTGTCGATGAAGTCGGCGCCGGAGCAATGCATGGGGATGACCACGTCGGGCTTCAATGCGTCGAGTTCGGTGACGGTCTGGTCGATGTAGTCCTGCGGGGCGGTGACGAGGTGGAAGCCGCCGATCACCGCATGCAGCTTCGATACGCCGGATACGGACATCGCCTGCTTGATGGTGTTGATCAGGCCGACATGACCGCACGACGAAATTACGACAAGGCCGCGGCCCTGCAGAATGTAGCAGGTGGCGTGCTCATCGGGATGGGTGTCCTTCAGCAGTTTGCCGCGGCGCTCGGTCTCGGTGAAGTGGTCGTATTCGTAGACCATCGAGCCGCCGCTGACGGTCTCGAACGAGTTGCGCTCGATGTAGCCCGAGGTGAAGGCGTGGCCGAGGTCGTGCGGCTCGTGGCAGCAAACGGGCGTGACGAATTGCGCGGTGAGCATGGTACGGTCGACGCGGCCCCAGGAGATCGGGTCCTTGGGGTCGCCTAGCATCTTCTCGCGGAAGCCTTCCTCGCCGCCGTTGTAGAAGGCGAGGTCCTTTTTCATGCGGCTGCGGTGCTGCGTAACGAAGCCGTTGAGGCCGCCGAAGTGGTCGCGGTGGGCGTGGCTGAGGATCAGGCCGTCGATCTTGGCGGGGTCGATGTCGAGCAGGTCGGCGTTGCGCAGGACGATCTCGGGCGTGTAGCCGAAGTCGAGCATGAATTGAGCGGTTTGGCCGGCGCGGGCGGACTCCAGGTGCAGCGAGAGGCCCCATTCGCACGCGAGCGAGGTCATCTGCCGCCCGGGCACCTGGCCGACGTGCTCGATCTTCGCGAATTCGTGCGTGTGCTTGGGCAGGAAGCGCTCGTAGCGGCTGTCGACGACGACGCGCACGGACAAACGGTCGATGACCGGCGCCGCGAAGGGCTTTTTGGGGGCGAGGTTGTTGGTCATGCGGCGCTCCGTGTGCTTCGCCGGGGTCAGACGCTTTTTGCTTGCCTGCGATCCGCAGGACGGGTCTGACCCCATCTACCCTGGACTCGATCGTAGAGGATGTATTCTGGTCCCATCGCAAAATAACAACCGTTGCGAGAGGGGGTCAGACCCGCGTTGCTTGCCCGCGGTCCGCAGGACGGGCCTGACCCCGATGCACATCAGCGCTTACCGAAACCGCCGACGCTTTGCAGCATCTGCCAATTCTGGATGGCGAGAAGAACAGCCAATAACATCAGGAAAATGCCGCTCGGGAAAGCCCAGGTGACGAGCAGGATTGCGACCGCGAGGCCGAGCACGGCGACGATCCGCACCGACCAGGCGGGTCCCGCGAGCGGGGCGAGCCAGGCTTCCAGAACGCGGCCACCATCGAGCGGAAACGCGGGCAGCAGGTTGAAGATCAAGAGCAGCTTGTTGGCCCAGGCGAGCGTCAGAAGCACCTCGGCGGGAATCATCGCGGCGGATTGCGCGGACATGCGGCCGGCAGCGTCGAACGCCAGCCACAGCACGAGGTTGGCGAACGGACCCGCCAGGCCGATCACCGTGCGGGCGACGACAGAAGCGGGCAAAGAGCGGTCGAAGTGGCACAGGCCGCCGAGGCCATTCAACTCGATCGCGCTGGTGCCGACGCCGAAATAGCGGCCAGCCCAGGCGTGGCCCAGCTCATGCAGCAGGATCGACAAGAACAGGCCGATCACCAGTACGAAGCCGGCCGACATGGCCTGCGTGTCGCCGCCCGACCAGTACGGCCTGCTCCACAGCACCGCCAATATGACGAAGAAGAAGTCCATGAAGACCGGGATGCGGCCAACGCGGAAGATCTCGAATTGGCCCATACGGCACTCCGTCTCTTCCGTTTGTTCAGCGCGGTGGCGGTATGAGACCTTCGAGGAACCCGGTCAAATCGTCCGTCGCGTGGTGGATGTGTTCCGGCAGCTCGCGCATGGCCGCGATCTCGATCTGCCGGGGGTGATCGGGGTGGTCGTTGCGGACGAGAACCGTGGTCATGCCCAGCGCGTGGGCGGGCTCCAGATTGTGCGGCATGTCCTCGAACATCGCGGACACGTCGGCGGCGACGCCGTGGCGCGCGATCATGCGGTCGAACGACACCGCGTCGGGCTTGGGCGTGTATTCGCACGCGACGATGTCGCAAATGTCCTCGAACAGGTCGAGCACGCCGATCTTGCTCGCCACCCGCTCGGCATGGCGGCGCGAGCCGTTGGTGAAGATCAGCCGGCGGCCTTCCAGCCGCGAGATCGCCGCGCGAAGCTCCACATTCTCGTTCACCGCGGTCAGGTCGATGTCGTGGACGTAGTCGAGAAACGGACCGGGCTCGGTGCGGTGCACCTTCATCAAGCCGGTGAGCGTGGTGCCGAACTGCCGGTAGTAGGTTTTCCTCAGGTGCTGGGCCTGCTGGTAGGACACGCCGAGCAGGTGGGAAATGAACTCGCCCATGCGGTGGTCGATCTGCAGGAACAGCTTGCAGTGCGAGGGATAGAGCGTGTTGTCGAGGTCGAAGATCCAAACGCGCGTGCGATCGAAGCCCGGCGATCCGGCTGCGCGGGGCAGGCCCGCATTACTTTCCTCGATGGGCTTTCCGGTCATGTGCGCCGTTGCCCTTCGGCGCCTTCCGAGCCCACCAGCGTGCCGACGCCGTGCTGCGTGAACAGCTCCAGCAGCACGCAATGAGGAACGCGGCCATCAATGATGGCGACGCCTTCGACACCGGCCTCCACCACTTCGATGCAGCCTTCGATTTTCGGGATCATGCCGCCGGTGATGGTCCCGTCACGGATCAGTTTGCGCGCCTGTTGCACGGTGAGCGAGGAAATCAGGTTCTTGTCCTTGTCGAGCACGCCGGCGACATCGGTCAGCAGCAGCAGGCGCTTGGCTTTCATCTTGGAAGCGAGCGCGCTGGCGAAGGTGTCGGCGTTGACGTTGAGCGTCTGGCCGTCGCGGTCGAAGGCGATGGGGGCGATGACGGGGATGAGATCGGACTTCGAAATCATGTCCACGATGTAAGTGTTCACCTCCTCGGGATCGCCGACGTAGCCGATATCCACGGCGCGCATCAGGTTCGATTCGGGGTCGGCCAGGTGCGTGATCCGCTTGGCCCGCATCAGGTTGGCGTCCTTGCCGGAGATGCCGACCGCTTTGCCGCCCTGGCGGTTGATCGCGGACACGATTTCCTTGTTGATGCCACCGGCCAGCACCATCTCCACAATGTCGACGGTCGGCTTGTCGGTGACGCGCAGGCCCTGCACGAACTCCGACTTGATTTGCAGCTTCTTGAGCATATCCCCGATCTGGGGGCCGCCACCGTGGACCACGACCGGATTGATGCCGGAAAGCTTCAGGTAAACGATATCCTGAGCGAACGCATCAGCGAGAGCCTGGTCACCCATCGCGTTGCCACCGAACTTGATGACCACGGTCTGCTCGTCGTAGCGAATCAGGTGCGGCAAGGCCTCCGCGAGGATGCGGGCCTGGACGTGGGCCGATATCGGGCCGTTGCCGTTCTCAGCCATGTGCGGGTCCGCCTTGCCTTGGTCCTGATTCGCGCTCATGATTCATCTATTCCTCCGGTGACCGATGGCTGTTTATCGCGGTAGGGCGCTTTTCCACAACGGATTTTCTCCATGATGGTTCGCTAACAGCTCGGCTTTCTGGGGAGGCTGCAAACTGACGCCGGATCGGTTAGTGTCACGCAACGTGGGGTAGGCATTGGCGGGGGTAAGCATCCTGGACGCTCGATCGACGGGGTTGGCCAAGGGGCTGGGACAATGACGCAGCCGTTCGTGGACGCGCTGACATGGGTGCCAAAGTCCCGCGCGCTGGGTGCAACTCTGGCGCGTGCTCACGACCTTACGCGTGCGCAGGCTCACCCTTCGGTGACCCTCGAGCACTTGATGCAAGCGCTGATCGAGGACCCGGATGCCTCGACCGTATTGCTCGCCTGTAATCTCGATCTTCTGAGGCTCAACGGCGCTGTCTCGGCGCATCTGCAGCATCTTCCGGCCGGCGCCGGGGGAATGCCGGATGCGTCGCAGGCCGTGGTCATGATCCTCGAATACGCCGTGGCGGCGGCGCGGCAGAGCGGGCGCAACGAGGTCAACGGCGCGATCGTGCTGGCCGCTATCGTCGGCGAGGGTAACAATGTGGCGGCCAAGCTGCTGCAGGAACAAGGGCTGACATTCGAGGACGCCGTGCGGGCCTTGAAGCGTGCCAGCGCGCCGCCGCGACCAGCGGCCGGGCCGGGGGAGGCTCCACCCGCAGCGCGAGAACCGGTACGGGAAGTTGCAGCGCCCGTAAGTGCGCCGGTTGCTGCGGCGCCCGTCGCAATGGATCAGGATCCGATCACGACCGCGCGGCGGCGCGTCGAGGCAATCCGCACCGGGCAGCCGATGCCGGGGGCAGGTCCTCATCCGGCAGCCCATCCTGCAGCAATGGCAACCGGCGCGCCGCAAGCAACGATGCCGCCATCTCAGGCCGACTGGGCGCCGCAACCGATTCAGCAGCCGCCGCCCGCCCGGCCGCCGCGTATGCCACCGCCGGTTCCGCCGATCTCGGCGCCGCCATCACGCCCGCACGCGAACAATGGTGGCGGCGGCAACCAGGCGCTTGCACCATGGACGGATGCCAACTCGAACGCTCATTCGAGCGCCGGGGAAGCGCCGACCGCGACCGTGATACCGTTTCCGGCAGGGCGGATCGATCCTGATCGGCTGGCGGATAAGCTGCCGCAGCGGATGCGGGCGCGGGCTCCGACAACGGTCGAGGTGCGGATCGCCCGTTCAGCCGTATTCGCGACGGCGGCGGCGCTGGGTGCGGCACCGGAGGCCGCGTTGACGCGCGCGCTTTCGGTTCGTCTCAAGGCGCCTTCCGGGGGCTTTCATGTCGAGAACGCGTCGCCGGAAACGCAGTGGTTCGATACCCGCGCGTCGCAACGTGACGACGACGAAGTGCGGTGGCGCTGGGTCGTGACGCCGCACGCGAGCGGCCACAAGCCGTTGCAACTCGCGTTGTCGATGCGGACGATCGCGTCAGATGGCGTAATGCTCGAGACTGTGCTGCCGGAGCAATCGGTCAGTGTGCGCGTGTCACCACAGTATGGGCCGGCGTTTCGCGCCTTCGGCGGCTGGGCCGTCGCGGCGTTGGCCGGTGCGTTGTTGGCGCTGCTAAGCAGCGGGGCATGGCCGGTGGTGATCGGCGCGATCGGGCGATGGTTGGGGTGAACTCAAGCTGGCGCCGGGGTCTGACCCCATCTTCGGACGGGAAGCATTTCTTCTGGTTGGTTTACTCGCCAGGATCGAAGTTCTGTGGCGAGAGGGGGTCTGACCCCGTTCAGCCGGCCTGGCCAAGCAATACGGCGATCTCGGCGCGGAGCAGGTCGATGCCCACGACGTCTACCGACGAGGTGGTGTGGATCACGGGATGGCACGCTGGATGCGAGGCCGCCATCGATGTGACCTTGGCGGTCACGGCTTCCAGGGCCGTTACCGAGATCTTGTCGGCCTTGGTTAGAACGACCTGATACGAAACCGCCGCCTCATCGAGCATGTCCATGACCGGCTTGTCCTCGGCCTTGAGGCCGTGACGGGCGTCGATCAGGATGAACACGCGCTTCAGCGTGGAGCGGCCGCGCAGGTAGCTTTTGACCAGCCGCGTCCAGGCGTCGACTTTTTCCTTGGGGGCTTTGGCGTAGCCGTAGCCCGGCATATCGACGAGATAACAACTCACGTCGGGCACGAAGAAGAAGTTCAACTCCTGCGTGCGGCCCGGCGTGTTGGACGTGCGAGCGAGCCCCTTCTGGCGGACGACCGCGTTGATCAAGCTCGACTTTCCGACGTTGGATCGGCCGGCGAAGGCGATCTCAGGCCGATCCGCCGGTGGTAGGAATTCGAGCGATGGAACGCCGCGCGTGAACTCCCACGGGCGGGCGAACAACCGCTCGCCGGCGGCCAGCTCCAGTGCTGAAAACTCGGGCTGGCCGATCACTCTGGTTACATCACTTCTTGCGTTGGAGCAGTCCGGCGAGCGGCTGCAATTGCTTCTTGATATTATCCATCAGCGGGATTTCCACCCCGTTCTTCTTCATGATCAGCCATTGCTGGGCGATCGAAAGAATGTTGCTCCAGGCCCAGTAGATCACCAAGCCGGAGGCGAAGCCGCCGAGCATGAAGGTGAACATCACGGGCATCCAGTTGAAGATCGCCTGCTGCATCGGGTCTGGCTGTTGCGGGTTCAACTGCATCTGCAGCCACATCGTGAAGCCCATCACGATCGCCCAGGCGCCGATGGTGTAGCCGAGGAGCATGTTGTCGATCGCGGGTATCGGCAGCAAACCGAACAGGTTGAACAGCGATGTCGGATCAGGCGCGGAGAGGTCCTTGATCCAGCCGAAGAACGGCGCGTGACGCATGTCCAAGGTGACGAACAGCACCTTGTAGAGCGCGAAGAACACCGGGATCTGCACCGCGATGGGCAAACAGCCCGCCAGCGGATTGATCTTCTCCTTGCTGTAGAGCGCCATCATTTCCTGCTGCTGGCGCGCCTTGTCCTCTTTGAAGCGCTCGCGGATCTTCTCCATTTCCGGCTGAAGCTTCTTCATCTTCGCCATCGACTCGTAGGACTTGTTGGCGAGCGGGAAGAACAGCAGCTTGACGAGAACGGTGACGATCAGAATCGAAACGCCGAAGTTCTTGACGATCTTGTTGATCCAGTCGAGCACATGGAACAGCGGCTTGGTGATGTACCAGAACCAGCCCCAGTCGATCATCAGGTCGAACTGCTTGATATCGAGCTGCTTCTTGTAGGCGTCGATCAGGTGGACGTCCTTGGCGCCGGCGAACAGCATGTTCTCGTTGGTGCCTTTGGCGCCGGCGGCAATGGCGACACCGGGCTGGCGATAGTCGACCTGAAAGTAGTCCTTGCCGGCGTCGCGGCGAGCCCAAATGCGGGCGTCGTATTCGGTGGCCTGACCCGGGATCAGTGCGGACGCCCAGTACTTGTCGGTGATGCCGAGCCAGCCGGCCTTCGAAGCCTTGAATTCCTTGACCGCCGAGGGGCCCGTCGGGTTGCGCTTGGCGTTCTTCTCGATCTCGCTCGTCAACTCGCTGTAGGTGACCTCGGTCAGGCCCGGCCCGACGACGCCGATCAGGCCTTCGTGCAGGATGTAGTTGCCTTCCACCTTTGGCGCGCCGTGGCGGGAGATGAGCGAGTACGGGAACAGTGTGATCTCGGCGGCGGTCTTGTTCTCGACCTCCTCTGTGATCGTGAACATGTAGTTGTTGTCGAGCTTGATCGTGCGGCGGAAGGTGAGGCCCTGGCCGTTGTTCCAGCTTAACGTGACCGGGCTGGTCGGCGTCAGCGCGCCCTTGGTCTCAGCGGTCCAGATCGTATCGCGATCGGGCATTTTCTGGGTGCTGCCGGCGCCGGGAACCCAACCGCTCTCGGTGTAATAGGGTTCGGGTCCGCCGGAGGGCGAGAACAGCAGGACGTTGCCACTGTTGCGTTCAACCGTCTGGCGGAACTTGACCAGCGTGATGTCATCCAGGCGGGCACCACGAAGCGAGATCGAGCCCTGAAGGGCTGCCGACTCGATCTGTACGCGGGGCGAAGCCTTGAGTGCCTCCTCGCGGGTGAGGCTTACTACCGGAGCATTCGGCGACGCGGCCGCGCCAGGAGCGGTCGGTTGCGGGGCGCCCGGCGTTGCGACGGCACCGGGGGTCGCGGGGACACCTGGCCCACCCGTCGCCTTCTGGTTGGCTGCGATGGTCTGCAGCTGCTTTTGCCGCTCTTGCTCTTCCTTGAGCTTGGGTGCGGCATAAAAGTATTGCCAGAGCAGCAGCACGCCCATCGACAAAACGATGGCGGCCAACAGGTTCTTCTGGTCGGGTTGCTGCGAGAACATAAGCTTGCGGGCTCCGCCATGCCGGGATACGGCCAAACTGATTGGTGGGCTTTTATCCGTGTTTGCCACTCGGGATAAAGTGGCACCTCGTCACGGCGGCGCGATCATTTCCGCTTTGTAGCGCGGCGCTGGTCGGGCTTGGGCCCTTCATGCACGCGCTTGAACGCAGTTTCCAGATCGGCCTTGAGAAGTGCATACGGGCGGTCAAAAGCTGGTGGCCGCGCAATCACCACATAATCGAACTGCGGATTGGCGCAAGTAGCCGAAAGCTCGACCAGCGCCGCGCGAAGCCTGCGCCGAATGCGATTGCGGACAACTGCGATGCCGACCTTCTTCGATATCGTGAAGCCGAAGCGGGCGCCTGCCGTTGCGTCGGGCAGCGGCTGTACCTTGGCGATACGTGCCTTGCCTTCCATGACGAATGTAGCCGTGCTGAAGCGACCGCCCCCCCGGATACGCTCGAACTCGGCGCGCTTCCTCAAGGTCGGGAGACGCACACGCCGTCCTTCTTACAGATCGTGCAGGCTTACAGATCGTGCAAGCCAATTCAGGCCGACAGCTTCAGGCCGACAGACGCTTGCGGCCCTTGGCGCGGCGACGCGCGAGAACCTTGCGGCCGCCCGTGGTCAACATGCGGGCGCGGAAGCCATGGCGGCGTTTGCGGACGAGCCGGCTGGGCTGATAAGTGCGCTTCACGAGCAGTTCTCCGAATTCATGCCGTCCGTGCCTGCACGGACCAATAGGCGCCGTCCGAGCCAGATGCACCTGCCGCGGGTAACCCCGTCAGCCAGCACAGCTTCGCCGCGCGCCTGATAGTGACTAGAGATGGCAGCTTATAGGGTCGCGGCTTGGCCACGTCAAACGTGAAAGTGGCGGGAATGCGTTATCGCCTAGCGCCGCGGACAATGATGGGGCGCACCGGCACGCCGCCAACCTTGCGCTTGAAGCTACGGTGATGGCCGTGGAAGCGGCCTGGGTGGCCGGCGTAGTAGCTGGGGGCGTGGCCGCCATTGGTTACAACCGGCAAGGCGTCGTTACCGTTCTGCACCATGCCGCGATGATGGACCGTCTCGCGCACGTCCGTCAGGTTGATGCTGACGGGGGCGCCGGTCGGGTTGATGATCATGTGGCGCGTGGGCGGAAGTGGGCGCCAGACGCGAACCCCCTGCTCCACGGTGACAATCGCGCCGTAGTAGGGCCGCGGCTCGATACGGATGGTGGACGAGCCACCGGCAAATGCCGTGGTTGCAGCCAGGAGGGGGGCCAATAGGGCGGTGGCAAGCAGCGAACGGGAAAGCATATTGACACCTCGAGAACGCGGGATCTGATTAGCGCTGGCAGCTACTCAGGCCAGCTTGCGGTCAGCGTATCCGCGCGCGCGAAAAGGCCCCAATCGAAGTTGATTTCACTATTAATTAAGCATGTTCGGGCGGTCGAAGTCAGCGCGTATGGTGTCAGACCCCTGGCTCGGACACGTGCGGACAATGATCGATGCTGCGGCCAGAGGTCAGACCCCGATTGCACCGATTTCAGCGTAACCGGGTACCGGGGGGGAGTGCGAAGCCGCGCAAGAGTTCGGTGGCGGACATCGGTTTCCTGCCGGCGCGTTGAAGTTCCAACAAGCGGACGGCGCCGCTGCCGCAGGCGACCGTCAGCTCGCCGTCGATGAGTTCGCCCGGCGGGCGGCTGGGGTGGTCTGCCGAAACAAGGCTCGCGCGCAGGACCTTGATGCGTTCCGCCTTGGCGCCGGCGCCGACCTCGAACCAGGCGCCGGGAAATGGCGAGAGGCCGCGAATGATCGCGTGGACCTCGGCGGCGGGGCGGGCGAAGTCGATATGCGCCTCCGCCTTTTCGATTTTGCGGGCGTAGGTCACGCCGTCGGCCGGCTGCAGTGTGGCGACTAGGCTGCCGCGCTCGAGCGCCGCCAATGCGCGGATCATCAGGTCCGCGCCGCGCACGGATAGTGCGTCGTGAAGTTCGCCGGCGGTGGTGTCGGGTCCGATGGACACGTGCTCGGCGAGATAGACGGGGCCGGTGTCGAGGCCCGCTTCCATGCGCATGACCATCACGGCAGTCTCGCGATCGCCTGCCATCACCGCGCGCTGGATCGGTGCGGCGCCGCGCCAGCGCGGAAGGGCGGATGCGTGCAGGTTGAGGCAACCGTGCTTGGGTGCATCGAGGATCGGCTGGGGCAGTATTAATCCGTAGGCGACGACAACAGCGACGTCGGCAGCATGGGCGCGGAATGTCGCGGCGGCTTCCGGCCTGCGCAGGGATAAGGGCGTCAGGACAGGAATGCCGGCACTGTCGGCGTGGACATGGACAGGTGATTTGCGCTCAGTCATGCCACGCCCGGCGGGACGTGGTGGCTGCGAGTAAACCGCAACAATCTCGTGCCCGGCGGCTATCAGACCGGCCAGCACCGGTACGGAGAATTCTGGCGTGCCCATGAAGACGATGCGTAGCGTCATGCCGTACTCCTTGACCGACTGGCACGCGGGGATCGGCCAATTGTCATAGCCGTGTTGATGTCCAGTTTCGCTTTACGACAATACAGGCAGTGACCTAAGAGATTTGCGTCCACACACGCCGGGAAAATCGCCGGGCTAATGCAGGCACAAGAATCAGGCCAGCGGGTATCGGTAAATACCGTGGCCGGGGCAGAGACAACGAGGGGGTCTACGGATGTTCGAATTCTTTCAGGGCTGGATGGGCGGAATGTCGCCCGTCGAGTTCTGGCCGGCACTCGGCCAGATCATGCTCATCAACTTGATCCTGTCCGGCGACAACGCCGTCGTGATCGCACTGGCCTGCCGCGGGCTTCCGCCAAAAATGCGCGTGTGGGGCATCGTGCTGGGCGCGGGCGTCGCAATCCTTTTGCGCATCGTCTTCACGGTCGTCGCTACCCAACTGCTGCAGTTCCCATGGCTGATGCTCGGCGGCAGCATTCTTCTGTTCTGGATCGCCATCAAACTGCTGGTCGAAGACGGCGAGGAAAAGGACATCAAGGAATCGGCCAGCGTCATGGGCGCGGTATGGACGATCACCATCGCCGACCTCGTGATGAGCCTCGACAACGTCGTCGCGATTGCCGCGGCCGCCAAGGGCAACTGGAGCTTGATCCTCATCGGTCTGGCGACATCGATGCCGCTGATCATCTTCGGCGCGACGCTGGTGATGTGGCTGCTGACGAAGCTGCCGGTTCTGGTATGGCTGGGCGCCGGTTTGCTGGGCTTCATCGCCGGCGAGTTGATCGTTGCCGACCCAGGGGTTCTCAAACTCATCGAAGGTTACGCCAGTGGTTGGCTGCAGGTAGATGGCAAGGATCCTCTGAAGAAGGAGGTGCTCCCGCTGATCAAGTACGGTGCTGCGATTGCAGGAGCACTGTTCGTGGTCTTGATGGGTGCGCTGCTGAGGGGCCGTCACGGCAAGTCCGCCGAGGCACATTGACCGCTAAAGCACGGATGGAAGGGCGGCCCGTGCGGCCCCCTTCGAGATAGATCGGGCGCGCGCTTCAACCGGAGCGCGCGCCCTTTTTGCTTCAAAAAACAGCGAACTTTACCAAGGTCTTGGTCACATTTCTGGCCTGCCGGTCGTGATTTTTTGGTTCAGCCATTCACGAAAGGGAAATCATTCGAGCATACAATCCGTAATCGGATAGATCGGACCTCCAGCGGACGGCTGTCCTTGCGCCTCGACGCACGTGCATCGCGAGCGGTCAGAACGTCCACCGAGGAGCGCGCAATGACATTCCTGAGACCACTAATTGAGCGGCTCAAGCTGTGCAATTTAAAGTGGTATCATATGTATTTTGCGCTCGCGGCATTCGATCTGATGACAGTGACTGCCAGCATTTGCCTCACGCATTCCATAACCGGAATCTACTCCCAGTCCGTCGAGGACAACCGCCGCTGGGCTCATCGGCTGGGACAGTACTCTGAGCTGAGCCAGCTTGCCGCGGATGTGAATGCGCCCGGTAACGACGTATTCGACAGCCGTGATGTCGACCGCGAGCAGACCAAGATGCAGGCGGCACTTCGCGAGTTCGACACGGCGCTGGCAAGCGTACGCAGCGATATCGCCTCTCTGCCGAGCCAACAGCACGCGCACCAGCTGCTCGGCAATGTTGCCAGCATCGAGTCTTCGATGAAGGACATGCTGTTCGAGGCCAACCAGATCTTCGGATTCTTCGCACTTGGCGACGCAGACAGCGCCGGCAAGCGAATGGCGACTATGGACCGTAAATTCGCTGCACTGAACCGCTCTTTCATCGACCTATCGACAAATGTGCGGGCCATCCAGAGCGAGATGTTCGGCGAACAGGCAGTGGCCGCGGACCTGCTGCGACGCTATGAGCTGCTGCTCGCATTGGTGGTGCTGGCAATGATCGGCGGCGTATCGGTCTACGGGCACAAACTCGCGAACGCAATGGCGGCGGCCGAGCAAGACCGTGACCGGCAGGGCGAGGCCCTACGCGAGCAGGCCAAGGCGCTGGAACGGGCCAGAGACGCCGCGGAGGCAGCCAACATCGAGAAATCCCGGTTCTTGGCCAAGATGAGCCACGAGATCCGAACACCAATGAACGGCGTGCTGGGCATGGCCGAGCTTTTGCTCAGATCCAACCTCGACAACAACCAGCGCCACCGCGTGGAAACCGTTCAGCGATCCGGCTCGGCGCTGCTTTCAATCATCAACGATATCCTTGATGTTTCGCGTATCGAGGCCGGCAAACTCGACCTCGACGTGCGCGACTTCAACCTGCGCAGCTGCATGGAAGGCACCATCGAGCTACTGACCGAGCAGGCGCGAGGGAAGGAAATCGATCTAAACCTGCTGGTCGACGACGAGCTGCCGGAGGCCATTCGCAGTGATGCTGGGCGTCTTAGCCAGATACTGATGAACCTCGTCGGCAATGCCATAAAGTTCACCGAGGCGGGTGAGGTCAGTGTATGGGCCGCGCGCGAGCGTGCCGGGGAAGGGCAAGCGCACGACTCGATGGTGATCGAGGTGCGTGATTCTGGTGTTGGTATCGCGCCCGACAAAATCGATCGCCTATTCCAGCCGTTCACCCAGGCCGACACATCGATCAGCCGCAAGTACGGTGGCACCGGTCTCGGCCTCTGCATCGCGCGTCAACTCGTCGAGCTGATGAGCGGCACGATAGAAATCAAGAGCCGACTGGGGCGCGGCACAACGGTGGCCGTAAGGCTACCGATCATCCCGGCCGTGAAAGCAGATAGCGACGCACCGCCGTCCGCTCTTCCCAATTTCGGCGGACAACACATCCTGGTTGTCGATGCGAGCTACTCGAACAGGCGCATCGTACAGAGCTACCTGCAGGCGCGGGGCGCCGAGGTAACCTGCACGGCCAGTGCCGAGAGTGCGGTGCAGGCGGTGAAGCGTGCCGCTGAAGCCGGAAAGCCGATCGAAGCCATGCTGATCGATACGCGCCTGCCTGGTATGAGCGGGATAGAGGTTGTGCGCCGCATCGAGAGCGACAGGAGCATTCTCGCCCCGGCGTTCGTGATGATGTGTGCCGCCAGCTACCCCGGCAATGGAGGGGACGCCGTTAGTAAACCGATCATCCGCAAACAACTGCTGGGGGCCGTGGCGCGCGCGGTCGCTGGACGAGCCTCAGCACGGAAACCAGACGCAGCCCCGAGCGCAGCTGCAACCGCTGCACCTGCCGCGGCTGGATCGACCGAGGCGGACGGCGCTCGTCAGCTCGCCGTGCTGCTGGTCGAGGACAACCCGGTCAACATCGAGGTGGCGTATCAATACCTGGCCGACTTGGGCTGCGCCATCACGGTCGCCGAGAACGGTCAGAAGGCCGTCGACCAGCTTCAGCAGCACACATTCGACATCGTGTTGATGGATTGCCAGATGCCGGTGCTCGATGGGCTCTCGGCCACGCGGCTGATCCGTGAGACCGAACGGCGCGCAGGTCGCGACCGTGTTCCGATCATTGCTGTGACCGCCAACGCCTTCGAAGGCGACCGCCGCGACTGTCTGGAAGCGGGGATGGACGACTACGTGAGCAAGCCGTTCACTCCGCACCAGTTGTCCGGTGTGCTCGACAAGTGGCGAGCGAACAAGACCTTGAAGGCTGCTTGAGCTACACAACCGCCTGATCCAGATGCTGGCCAAGCTTCGTCAGAAGCCGGAGCCAGGCGTGGCGAGAAAAGCGAGTTCCTCCGGCGTGGAGGTGCGCCCCAGGGTGGCGTTGCGATGCGGGAAGCGGCCGAAGCGGCTGACGATGTCGTGATGGGCTATCGCGAAGCGCAGGTATTCGGGATCGCCAAGTTGCTCGAACAGCGCTACGGAGCGGTTCTGGTCGACCAGGGCCTCGCTGTGCTCGAAGGGTAAGTAGATGAAGATGCGGCGCGGTGCTTCGATTTGAACGTCGAGGCCGCGGTCGACGGCGGCATGGGCGAGCGCGAGGGCTTTGGCGTCGCTTTCAAATGCGCGCGGTGTTCCCCGGAACAGATTGCGCGGGAACTGGTCGAGAACGATCAGCGTCGCGAGGGTTGCGGCGGGTGAGGCCAGCTCTTGTTCGCTATCAACGGCGCGGCTGACGCTTTCATAGGTAGCCAGGAAAAGATCGCGAACGCGCTGGTCCACGCTATCGTTCTTCTCGAACCAATCCTTGGGCGTCAGCTCGTCGAACCAGAAACCCAGTACGGCTTGTTGCCAGGTGAGCGGCATATTCCACTGCCTATGCGCCGGCTTGCTGCTCGAGGTTGCCCTTGTCGGCGGGCACGAGGTTCACGCTCTCGCCGCAGCCGCAGGAGCTCTTCTGGTTGGGGTTGTTGAACACGAACTGCGCGGACAGCTTGTCGACCTTCCAATCCATCTCGGTGCCGAGCAGGTAGAGCACGGCGGCGGGGTCGATGATGACCTTGACGCCCTTTTCCTCGACGACTTCGTCGAACTTGGCGATGCTTTCGGCCCAGGAGATCGTGTACTCCATGCCTGCGCAGCCGCCCTTCTTGATGCCGATCTTGAGGCCGGCGACGTCCGGTTTTCCCGCCATGATGTGGCGCACGCGGTCGGCTGCCGCGTCGGTCAGCGACAGGACCTTGGGGCGCGCGCGGGGCGTGGGCTTCAGTTCCATGGATGCTTGCTCGGCTGGTCGGCAGGAATCGTCTCGTGACTAATATAGGGCTTCAGCGTGAAGAAAGCGAACCCGGTCGCGGTCGAGATCAGATTCAGAACGGTTTTACGACCACGAGGATCACGATACCGATCATCAGAAGGGTTGGTACCTCATTGACAAGTCGGAAGAATTTTCCGTCTTTCGTGTTCTGGTCGGCGGCGAAGGCCTTGCTCCAGACCGATAGTTGCCCGTGAAACCACGATAGACCCACGACCAGCGCGACTTTCGCCCAGAACCAGCGGTCGACGTAGAGCCCCATGGCCCAGGCCAGCAGCGGGCCGGTGATCCAGACCACCGCCATCGCCGGGTTCATGATGACCTGCATCAGCCGGCGTTCCATGACCTTGAAGGTCTCCGACTGCGCGGAGCCCCGTTCGGCCTCTGCGTGATAGACCATGAGCCGCGGCAGGTAGAGAAGCCCCGCCATCCAGGCGATCACCGCCACGATGTGCAGCGCCTTCAGCCATAGCACCCAGCTCATGCCACGCGGCCCTCGCGGACGATGTCAACGAGGCGTGCGACATGCGACGGTGGTGTTTGCGGCACAATACCGTGGCCGAGGTTGAAAACGAATGGTGCGCCAGCCGTCTCGGCCAGGATCTCACGAATGCGGGCTTCCATCGCAGCGCCCCCGGTAACGAGCAGCAGCGGGTCGAGGTTGCCCTGCAGTACCACGCCGAGATCGGCGATGCGCTCCTTCAATTCGGGAATCGGCATGGTGGCATCGATGCCGATGCCGTCGACGCCGGTTTCATCGATGTAGTGGGGCACATGCACGCCGGCGGCGCGCGGAAAACCGATGATTGGCACGTTGGGGTGGCGGGCATTGAGCGCGTTGACGATCTGCCGCGTCGGCGCGGTGACCCAGCGTTCGAGCTGGTCGACGGGCAGGCTGCCGGCCCAGCTGTCGAAAATCTGAACGACGTCGGCGCCGGCGAGAATCTGGCCCGAAAGGTATTCGATCGACGTGGCGGTGAGCGTGTCGATGAGACGGCTGAACGCCTCAGGGTCACGGTAAGCGAACAGCCGGGCAGCGGCCTGATCCGGAGAGCCCTTGCCACCGACGACATAGGTCGCAACCGTCCAGGGGGCACCGCAAAAACCGATCAATGCGGTTTGCGTTGGCAAGCGATCGCGGACGCGAGCGACCGTTTCGTAAATGCTGCCGAATTTATCGACGGTCTTGCTGGTGTCGAGGCGCGAGAGACCTTCGACCGAATTGATCGGTTCGAGGACCGGGCCCTCGCCTTCCTTGAAGTCGACGTGCTGGCCGAGTGCATGCGGCACGATCAGGATGTCGGAGAACAGGATTGCGGCGTCGAAGCCGTAACGGTTGATCGGCTGCAGCGTTACTTCGGCGGCCAATGCGGGGTTGTAGCACAGGTCGAGGAAGGTGCCGGCCTTGGCGCGAACCTCGCGGTATTCAGGCAGATAGCGGCCGGCCTGGCGCATCAGCCAGATTGGCGGCGCATTGGCAGCCTGACCCGCGAAGGGCTTGAGGAAGGGGCATTGGTCGAGGCGGGCGGGCGTGCGGCGGGGCATATGTTGGGTTGCTCTGGTTTTGCTCAGAATTTTCGTTGGGAGGCCAACGACGATCTTGATCTGTTTTTGTCGAAGCGGAGCTTGATCGCAAGCTCAGAAGGCGAGTTTTGCGCGTTCTGATTTGCTCTTCTAACTAAAGATTCTAGATTTTTTAGATTCTTATTTTGACTCTTAGGGCAGGGGGTTACCGGGATTGTTGGCTCGTACCGGATGATCCACAGCTTGCCGGACTTGGTGTGGAAGTAGCGCTAGATCTTGTGGCGATGCGAGACGGAGGCCACTAGGCTGATAATCTCCCTGAGAGTCAACGCGTTGAGGTGGCACTTGATGCCGCGACCGGCTGGGATTGGGTGTGGGAAGCAGTGGGAAAACCTGTGCGGCAATTGGTTTTCGACAGGCGGTCGCGGCGATGTAGGATTACTTGTGCGGGAGCGTTGGAGGTGGGACAACTTTGTGGAGAAGGTTACAGTTATCAACCGAGGCAGGCGATCCGGTCGGACCCCTGAGAATAACCCCCAACCTTATCCACACATGGCCAACGCCCTGCCGAGCTACTTCCATCTCCATCTCGTGTCGGACTCAACCGGCGAGACGCTGACGACGATCGCCAAGGCCGCGGCCGTGCAGTACGCGGATGCGCGGGCGATCGAGCACGTCTATCCGCTGGTGCGGACCAAGCGGCAGATCGACCGCGTGCTACAAGAGGTCGAGTCAGCGCCCGGTATCGTGCTCTATACGATCGTCAACAAGGAGCTGACGCAGGCGCTGGAAAAGCGCTGCAAGGAGCTGGGGCTGCCCTGCTTCTACGTGCTCGAGCCAATCATGAAGCTGTTCGAGAATTATCTCGGCACAGCCTCGACGCCGATCGTGGCGGGTCAGCATGTGCTCGATCAGGAGTATTTCAGGCGCATCGACGCGCTCAACTTCACGATGATGCATGACGACGGCAAGTTGCCGAATGACCTCAACGAGGCGGATATTCTGCTGCTCGGGATTTCTCGAACCTCGAAGACGCCGACTAGCATCTATCTGGCGCAGCGCGGCTATAAGACCACCAACCTGCCGCTGGTGCCGGCGATATCGCTGCCCGAGGGGCTGACGGAGCCGCATACGGCGTTCATCGTATGTCTCGTCGCGGCACCGGAGCGGATTGCGGAGATCCGGCGGAATCGGGTGCGGCTGATGTCGGATCGCAATCTGGATACCTACGTCGACATCAAGGAAATCCAGGCGGAGGTGACCTATACGCGGCGGCTTGCGGCCCGCCACGGCTGGCCTGTCATCGACGTGACGCGCCGTTCGGTGGAGGAAACCGCGGCGACCGTCATCAAGCTGTTTCACGACCGCGAGGACGTCGGGCCCGCGGATGGGGACCAGAGTTGAGGGGTGGTGGCTACGGCTTCACTCTTTGATCGTCAGCTTGGCATCCTTGATTACTTTGCTCCAGCGCGTGGCGTCGTCCTTGATCTTGGCGGCGAAGACATCGGGTGTGCCGGGGACGGGTTCGAAGAAGTTGGGCGCCATGAAGCGGCTGACGAACGCCGGCTCGGCCATGATTTTCTGAATCGCGCGGTTGAGTTTCACGACGATCTCGCGCGGGGTGCCGCCCGGCGCGAACAGGCCGAACCAGACGCTGGCGCGGAAACCCGGCAGGATTTCCTCGATCGCGGGAAGATCGGGCAGCGTGGGCAAGCGGCGTTCGCTGCCGAGGCCGAGCGTGTTGAGCTTGCCGGCTTTCCAGGGCTCGACCATGAGACCGGCGGCGACGAACATCATCGGTACGTGGCCGGCGATGATGTCGGCCATGGCCGGGCCGGCGCCGCGGTATTGGACGGGCTCGGCCTGCAGGCCGGTCATCGATTGCAGCATGGCCATGCTGAGGTGAGGACCCGAGCCGACGCCGAGACTTGCGTAGGTCATAGGCTTCGATTTCGTGAGCGCGACCAGTTCGGCAATCGATTTGACGTTTACTGACGGATGCAAGGCGAGCGCCTGGGAGACGGTGATCAGCCCTGATACGGGCGCGAAATCCTTGTCGGGGTCGTAGGCGAGTTTGGCGTAGAGCGAGGGATTGACCGTGAAGGTATGTTCCGCCGTAAGCAGCAGCGTGTAGCCGTCGGGGGCGGAGCGCACGAACTGGGTGGTGGCGACCTGCGTGTTGGCGCCGCCCTTGTTTTCGATCACGACGGGCTGGCCCCAGTCTTCGTGCAGGCGCTGGCCGAGCGCGCGACCGATGATGTCGGCGGCGCCGCCAGGGGCAAGGGCGACGACGAGGTTGATCGGCTTGGCGGGATAGGCCGGCTGGGCGTATGCGGGCGGAGCGGCCGCCAGTGTCGCCGCGCACGCGATGGTTTGCAGGAAGCGTGTCGAGATCCGTAGCATCAGCGCATTCCCAGGGGATTGGGGTTAGTGAGTTTGATTCAGCTCGCCGGCTCGAAACCACCGGCGATCCAAGATGCCCGTTGAGGGGTAGCGGTTATCATGCCGATGAAGCTGCGTGCGGCGTCGCGGTTGGTGCCGGAAGCGAGCAGGGCTGCAGCGTACGAGGTTACGTTGCCGAACGCGGCAGGTAGCGCGCCAGCCGAGGCGATGCCGTCGACGAGGCCGAACTCGCTGATGAAAGTCGAGCCGAGATCGGCTTCGCCCGAGACGACTTTCCTGACGATATCCTCGCCGTTGATGCACAGCACGGCCTTGCGCTGCATTTCCTCGAGGATGCCGAGGCGCCGCATCAGTTCAGTGAGATAGATGCCGGATGTGCCGCCAACGGTTGGGTTGGTGTAGGCGAATGCGCGGCATGCCAGCAGCGTTGCCTTGAAGGCTTCGAGCGTGGAGATGTCGGGGATGGGGGTGCCCTGGCGCACGCAGATGCCGGTGAGCGTGCGGCCGAGCTCGACGCGGCTGCCGGCGACTGCGACGCCTGCTTTCTCCATCTGCTGGATGGCAGGCGACGTGCCGATCACAATGTCGCCGGTTTCGCCGGATTCCAAACGCTTGCGAACGCCGGCAATGGTGTTGAACGTGAAGCCGACGGGAATGCCGGAGTCTTTGGTGAACGTCTTGGCGAGGCCGGTCACGATGTACTCGACCGCGCCGGCGGAGAGGACTTTGAGTGGGGCGGTCATGCGGCGATTTCCATTTGGTGGGCGGCTGACAGGTACTGCACGTGCGGCGTATGCTCCTGCCCATCATTCAGCGAGGAAACCAAACGATGCAGCGCCGCAGTATTACGATCGATGCGTTCGCGCACAAGAGCCCGATCCCGAATGCCAGCCGTATCGGCAACATCATCGCGTCGGGGCTGATCCGCGGGACCGACGCGGCGGGTGCGTTTCCGCCGACGCTGGAGCAGCAGTGCGCGCTGATGTTCGAGAACATGAAGCGCACGGTGGAGGCCGGCGGCGGGCGGGTCGAGGACATCATCAAGGTGACGGTGTGGATGGAGAAGCTGCAGCGCCCGCCGATCAACGTGGAATGGGTGACGTGGTTTCCCGATCCGGCGGCTCGCCCGGCGCGTCAGGTGATGGAGACCTCGATGGAGCCGGGCGTGCTGATCCAGTGCGATTTTCTGGCGGTGGTGCAGGGGTAGGTGTCAGACCCTCACTTGCTTGCCTGCTTTCAGCAGGACGGGTCTGACACCGGCCTACACAACCGGGCACATGCCGCCGTCGACGTTGATGGCGGTGCCGGTGACGTAGCTGCCGGCGTCGGACGACAGGAACAGGATCATATTGGCGAACTCTTCCGCGGTGCCGACGCGGTTCAAGGGAATGCGCTGCGCCATCTCGGCCAGGTACTCTTCCAGGGTGCAGCCCTTGTTTTCCTTAGCGTGACCGCGCACCCACTGATCGGTTTGGATCAGGCCGACGAGCACGGCATTGACGAGCACGTTATGGGCGGCGCCTTCGTTCGACAGCACCTTGGTCAGCGCCATGCCGGCGGCGCGGCTGATGGAGGTTGGCGCGCTGCCGTGGCGCTGCCATTTCGCGCCGGAGTTCAGCACGTTGACGATGCGGCCCCATTTGCGGGCCTTCATGCCCGGCAAGGCAGCGCGCGACAGGCGGATGGCGGCGAACAGCTTGAGGTCGAGATCGGCCTGCCAGATTTCGTCGGTGGCGTCCTCGAATGCGCCGTTCTGATGGGTGCCGGCGTTGTTGATGAGAACGTCGACCTTGCCGAGCTCCTTTTCGGCCGTGGCGAAAATGCGCGTGCAGTCGGCAGCCTTGCTGACGTCGCCACTGATGCCGACGACCTTGCCCTTGCCTTCGCGGCGAAGTGTTGCGCAGGCTTCCTCCAGCACGTCGGGGCGGCGGGCGACGATGGCGACGTTGGCGCCGGCCTTCATGAAGTTGGTGGCGGCGGCATAGCCGATGCCTTTGCTTGCGCCGGTGATGAGCGCGCAGCGCTGATCCATCCGCATGTCGATCATGGTGGTCTCCAGTGAAACGTGATTTCAGATTGTATTCTGCAAATACAGGGTCCGAGAAGTTCTGCAAGCGCTATGGTTTCTTGCTGAAAGCTTCGAGGCCTGCCGCTTCCCAATGTTTGTGGGCGGCTGGGGCGGTCAAGCCGAGGATGTAGGCTTTCGCGATCGGTTCCGAACTACTGCCGGTCATGATGGCGGCAGCGAAGGTGACGTAGCTCTGCACGTCTTTCGGCAAGGGGCCGGCCAACGTTACATCCTTGATGGGTAGGATTTCGCTGATGTTGAACAGCCCGATCGCGGCCTCGCCACGCGCGACCATCTCGACGCCGCCAGCAATGGCTTGCTTGTAGGTGGTCTTTGGCGCGACGGCACTGGCGATACCCAACTGATCAAGCATGCGTACAATCGATTTGCCGGCGACGCTGCCCGGCTGGGCGGGGTCTGGAAAAACGATCGAGGGTGCTGCGAGCAGCGTGGCGCGGAGCGTTTCAACAGTGCCGATGTCAGGGCGTGGCGCACCTGGTCGAATGGCAACGCCGACGCCGACGCGGGCAACGGGGATGCGGCTGCCGTGAATGAGCTTGCCGGCTTTCTCGAGTGCATCGAGAGCTTGTTCGGGAGCGACGATTATGTCGGCTTGTTCGCCAGCCGTGAGCCTCTTTACGAGGATCCCAGGCATGGCAACGGTGAAGTGAATCTTGCGGCCATCCGCCTGGGCGATGGCTTGTTGCGCAACCGATGGCGCGCCGGAAGTGAACACGCGGAGTTCGTCGGCTTGGCTCGATGCCGTTCCCGAAAGAGACGCCAGCAGGATGGCGAAAAGTGATGCACGCCGCATTGGAGGTCTCCATCAGGTTGCACGTGAACGTACGACAGCGCACGGGCGGCGTCATCGAGGAAGAGGTGAGGATACCCGGTCTGGCGTGCGGTTCGAGGCTGAACTAAGGACATATCGCAGAATAACGGCTACGAGTTCCCCGGTCTGCGTGGGCTGATTGTATAGTTCCATTCGGGATGGAAGTCATCGCCGACAAGCTTGACCGCCGCCAACTCGGCTTTGCTGACCTTGATGCCTTTCTCATAGGTTC
>CAMDPA010000016.1 GCA_945903565.1 Devosia equisanguinis
ATTTGCAACCACATCGCGATGAACCTGATGGCCACCACGAGAACCAAGTCGAGCCTCAAGCTCCGCCGCAAACGAGCCGGCTGGAATACCGGCTATCTCAAGGACATCCTCTATGGCGTGGGCTGATCATCTTCGAGCGATTCCCCTGACCGGCTGCGATGAATAGCGGTTTCCGTTGTTGCGGACTTGCGCACGGTTGCAATCGATTTGGCGCCCGATGATTCGGTGGGGCCACGGAGCGGTGGGCTCACGGCGTTTGGGCTGGTTTTTCGTCCGGCTTGCGCATGTATGGCGACAGCCAGAACGGCACCAGCATGTTGAGAATAATCACACGCATGATGTGATGGCTCGACACGAACGCGGCGTCGAGTCCCAGCGCCATCGCGAGCAGCGCCGTCGTTTCGACGCCGCCCGGCGCATAGGCGAGCCACACCTGCGTCGCCGGCAACCCGACCAGCCACGCGAGCGGTAACGCCCAGGCCAGCGCGACCAGCCCGCTGACGATCAGCGATCCAATTCCGGCGATCGCGGTTTCCACGAACAGCCGCATGTCCGCACCGGCAAAGTTCGAACCGATCATCGAACCGAGCACCACGAAAATCGCAATAAGCAACGGGTGCGGCATCGCGCTGTTGAGCAGGCCGGGACCGTAGAGGAACGCGGCGGCCACCATCGCTCCGAACAACGCCGGCGCGGGCGTGCCGAGCCGCTTGAACACCCGTGCGCCCAACAAGCCCGCGGCGATCAACACAATGAGTTGCAGCGGCTTCACGATGTCGCCCGCAGGCTGATAGATGCCACCGCTCATCCGGCCGCCGAACAGGGTGACGAGCGAGGGCAGCAGCAGCAAGATCGCCATGATCCGCACGATCTGGATGATCGCCACGCGGCGTGGATCGCTGTTGGTCTCGAGCGACAGCGCCATCACGAAGTTGAGCGCGCCGGGCATCGAGGAAAGCCGCGCGGTGGCGCGATCGAGGCCATGCACGCGCTCCAGATAGAACGCGCCGGACCACATGATCGACAGCATAGCCGCGGCAAGGCCGGCCAGCGTCACCGGCCAGCGCGGCAACAGCGCGAGCGTATCGGGCGTCACGGTTGCACCGAGCGTGAGGCCGAGCAGCACGATGAAGAACTCGCGCAGATCCTCGTTCACGCCGACCTTGTAACCGGCCAGCGCCGCACCTGCGACTGCTGCCGCCGAACCTGACAGGAACGCCAGCGGCATTCCGAACAGCCAGAACACGACGCCGCCGGCAGCCCCGATCGCGAGGGTCTTGGCTGTCGTCTCAGCGTTGATGGGTGGTCGCGCCATTAACTGCCGTGGCTCGCATTTGCAATGAACGCCCGGCGCGGGCGATATTCAATCCAAGGCTCCTCTTGAGGCGTCCGCGCGCAAAGAGTGAATGCGACCAATTGAGCAGCTATGCAGGAATCCGAGGGATGACCACCATTCATATGACCGTCGAGGAGGCGATCGCCGGTCGCCAGAGCATCCGCGCCTACAAGTCCGATCCGGTACCGCGCGAGCTGATCGAGCGGATCCTGACGATCGCCGGCCGGGCGCCTTCGGGCAGCAACATGCAGCCGTGGAAAGTCACGGTGCTGACGGGGGCGGCCAAGACGCGGCTGTCGGCTGAGTTGGTGCGCCTGCACGAAAGCGGCGACAACGGGCATTGGGAGTATCCCTACTACTCCGACGTCTGGCGCGAGCCGTATCTCGACCGCCGCCGCAAGACCGGCTGGGGGCTGTACGGCGTGCTCGGCATCCCAAAGGGCGACCGCGCCGCGAGCCGTGCGTATCAGGGCCGGAATTTCGAGTTCTTCGGCGCGCCGGTCGGCATGATCTTCACGATCGACCGCGACCTCGCGCAGGGCTCCTGGCTCGACTACGGCATGTTCCTGCAGTCGATCATGATCGTCGCGCGCTCGTTCGGCCTGGAGACCTGCCCGCAAGCTGCGTTCTGCGTGTTCCACGCGACGATCCAGCGGGTGCTGTCGATCCCCGAGAGCGAGATGGTCGTGTGCGGCATGGCGCTGGGGTATGCGGACGAGGGCGCGACGGTGAACACGTTCCGCACGGAGCGGGAGGAGGCGGGGGCGTTTGCGCGGTTTGTTGAGGAGTAGGGTGCAATAGCCCTTTTCGGGCGTATTGCACCGTTGCAACGTAGCCGGTGCAATACGCCCAAGTGGGCTATTGCACCCTACGCCAACGCCTATTTCTTCGCGCTCGGCGGCTGCATCAGAACCTTTACGCGCTCGGTCAAGGCGGGCGGGGCGCCGACGATCTCGGCCACAAGCTTGGTCATTTGTTCGCCGTTGAACGGATCGATCTCGAACGCGAGACGCTTGGCTTCGGCCAGGAACTGCGGGTCTTTCATCGTCGCGTCGAAGGCATCGCGGATTGCCTTCACCCGCTCGGCCGGCACGCCCGGCGGCAGGAACAGCGGATAGGACATCGCGTACTTGAGCGACCAGAACCGCAGGACTTCGCGTGCGGCGGCGTCCTTCGCGAGTTCCACCGCCGTCGGCACGTCCGGCAACAAGGGGATGCGCTTCTCGCTCGCCTGCAGCAGTACGCGGACCTTCTTCTCCTTCCACCAGTCGGCCTTGGCGGAGGTCAGGTTGGGCAACACCGCGGTGTTGCCATGTACTTCGCCGCGCTCGGCGGCGGTGAAGATCTCGGCCTGACTCTTGTAGCCGGTGATCATCTCGAGCTTTGTGCCGAGCAACTGGTTGGCGAGCCACGGCACGACGAAGTTGTCGCCGCCGACGCCCATCGAGCCCATCACGATCTTGCCGGCCTTGAGGTCGTCGAACGACTTGGCCGGCGCGGTGTGGAACACCCAGATCACCTGCGGCAACTGCATCGGCGAGCCGATCCAGTTGAGTTTCAGCGCATCGAACTGGACGTTGCCGCCGTCGCGGGAGAGCATCTTGAGCCCGGGTTCCAGTGCGATATTGGCGTTGCCCATGCCCATCACGGTGCCGTCCTTCGGGGCGACGGTGGAGACGTGGTTGGTCATCGCCAGCCCGGAGGCGATGTGCATGTTGGAGACGACGAAGCCGGGATTGCCGGGAATGTGGCGGCCCCAGTGCTGCGCCAGCGTGCGCGAGACGAGATCGTAGGCCCCGCCCGCGCCGGCACCGACGATCAGGCTGATGCTCTTGCCCTTGAAGAATTCGGCGGGTGTTGGGTGAGGTGTTTGAGCCAGACTTGGAGACGCGCAAGCAAGGCCGGCAACAGCGAGCGCCAATGTGGCCTGAGCCGTCCTCTCGATGACACGCATCGTTTCCTCCGTGGCTGCGGGTACTCTTCGTTGGAGACAGACAAACATGTCGCTTGCGGCGGCGCAATCGCGACGTGAGGGTTTGGCCGCTCTATGTGCCCGGCGCTGCGATCGCCCACGATTGACAACGCCGCCCCCCCGAAGCAACGCTGGGGGGATAGAAGCCCGCCTTCCCAGTGGATACCGAGCCATGAACGTTCAGGGTCTGCATCATGTCGCCTACCGCTGCAAGGATGCGCAGGTGACGGTCGAGTTCTACTCCCGCCTGCTCGACATGCCGTTCAAGATGGCGCTGGCGGAGAACCGTGTGCCCTCGACCAAGGAGTGGTCGCCGCACATCCATATCTTCTTCCAGATGCACGACGGCAGCTATCTCGCGTTCTTCGAGTTGCCCGAGGCGCCCAACATGGCGCCGGATCGCAATACGCCGGAGTGGGTGCAGCACCTCGCGCTCAAGGTGCCGGATGCCGCCGCGCTCGACACCTACAAGGCACGGCTGGAAGCGGCGGGCGTGACGGTGACCGGCCCGACCGATCACGGATTCTGCCGGTCGATCTACTTCTTCGATCCGAGTGGTCATCGCATGGAACTGACGGTGGACACGGCGACGCCTGCGATCATGCAACGCCTCAACGGGGAGGCGGATCAGGTGCTGGCGCACTGGACCAAGCACAAGTCGGCGGGCGAAGGCGATTTCGGCTGGCTGCACTCGGGTGAGAAACCGCAATGACGATCCATGTTCCATCCAGCATTCAACTCCCGGGTGCAGCCCCTCTCACACCGCGTCAACGCGAGCTGGCGCTGCTCGCCGACATCGAGCGCCGCATCCTCTGGCTGTCGAGCTGGATGATCCATCACGCCAACCATATCCGACCGAGCCGCGACGGGCTGAAGGTCGGCGGGCATCAGGCGTCGTGCGCGTCGGCGGCGACGATCATGGCGGCGCTGTTCTTCAAGGCGCTGCGGCCGCAGGACCGGATCGCGGTGAAACCGCACGCATCGCCCGTGCTGCATGCGATCAACTATCTGCTGGGCACCCAATCGCTCGACAAGCTGCAGCGTTTCCGTGCGTTCGGTGGCGCGCAGGCTTATCCCTCGCGCACCAAGGATCAGGGCGGCGTCGATTTCTCGACGGGTTCGGTCGGCCTGGGCGTGGCGACGACGCTGTTCGCCTCGATCGTGCAGGACTTCCTTTCCGCGCGCATTCCAACGATGGAAACCGGCCGGATGGTCGCCATCATGGGCGACGCCGAGCTCGACGAAGGCAACGTGTTCGAGGCCCTGCTGGAGGGCTGGAAGCACGACGTGCGGAACCTGTGGTGGGTGATCGACTACAACCGTCACAGCCTCGACGGCACGGTCAACGATCACCTGTTCCAGAAGATCACCAGCTTCTTCGAGACGGTCGGCTGGAAAGTCGAGCCGCTCAAGTATGGCAAGGCGCAGCAGCACGCGTTCCTGGGCCCGGCGGGTGGCGCATTGAAGCAATGGATCGACGATTGCCCGAACCCGCTTTATTCCGCGCTGGTGTTCAAGGGCGGGCCGGCGTGGCGCGAGCGATTGAAGCGCGATCTCGCGGGCACGATGGGCATCGCCGAATTGCTCGATACACGCGACGACGACGCGCTGCACCGGCTGATGACCAATCTCGGCGGTCACGATCTCGAAGCACTGACGGAAGCCTTCGAGGCGGCCACCGACGAGACGCCGCGCTGCTTCATCGCGTACACGATCAAGGGCTACGGCACGCCGCTGTCGGGGCATCGCGACAATCACGCTGGCCTGATGACCCAGGCGCAGATCGAGCTGCTGCGCGCGTCATGCGGCGTGGCCGCGGGCGAGGAATGGGAGTCGCTGGCGGGCCTTTCGCCTGCGCGCAAGGCCGAGGTGGCGGCGTTCATCGAGCGTGTGCCGTGGCGGGCGAAGCTGGTTGCGCAGCCTCGTCGGCCCGCGCTCGTCAAGGGCGAGATCGCGGCGCCCGCCCAGCGCAAGACATCGACGCAGGCGGCATTCGGCACCATTCTTGCCGAGCTGGGCAAGGGCGATACGGCGCTCGGCTTGCGCCTGGTGACGACATCGCCGGATGTCGCGGTTTCGACCAACCTCGCGGGCTTCATCAACCGGCGCGGCGTGTTCCATCGCAATCCGCGCACGGACGTGTTCCGCGACGAGCATATCGCCTCGCCGCTCAAGTGGAGCCAAAGCCCGCAGGGCCAGCACATCGAACTCGGCATCGCGGAGAACAATCTGTTCCTGATGCTGGCCGCGCTCGGGTTGTCCGAGCCGCTGTTCGGCGAGCGGTTGCTGCCGGTCGGCACGGTGTACGATCCGTTCGTCAATCGCGGTCTCGATGCACTGATCTATGCCTGCTATCAGGATGCGCGCTTCATGATCGCGGGGACGCCGTCAGGCATCACGCTGGCGCCAGAGGGCGGGGCGCATCAGTCGATCAATACGCCGCTGACGGGTATGTCGATACCGGGGCTTGCGATGTTCGAGCCGGCGTTCGCCGATGAGCTTGCACGGATCGTGAGCTGGGGTTTCCATCATATGCAGAGCAAGCAGGGTGGGGCGACGTATCTGCGGCTTTCCACGCGGCCGCTCGACCAGCCCGAGCGCACGCTGAGCGACAGCGACGGGGTTGCGATCATCGCGGGCGCCTACTGGATGGTGCCGCCCGCGCCGGGGGCGGGTCTTGCGATCGCCTACTGCGGTGCGTTGGCGCCGGAGGCAACGGCGGCGCACCGGCGGTTGGTGGCGCAACATCCAGGCGCCGGTTTGCTCGCCGTGACCGCGCTTGGCCGGCTGCACGACGACTGGCTGGCGCAGGGTTCGGGCTCGCATATCGCGACGCTTCTTGGAGCACTTGCACCAGGGGCAGGGCTTGTCAGCGTGTTGGATGGGCATCCCGCGTCGCTGTCGTGGCTGGGGGCCGTGCGCGGCAATCCGATCCGGCCGCTCGGTGTGTCGCGGTTTGGCCAGTCGGCGGATTTACCGGACCTGTATCGCCATCACGGTATCGACGCGGACGCCATCGTGGCGGCGGCGGAAGCGGTGCACGCCATGAGATAGCCTTGATTGGCGATGGTCTTTGACGCCAGCCGCCGCCACGCTTAGATTCAGGTCATGACCCCACCACGCACACGACTGAAATCAGCGCTCGCCCCTGCGGGCATCGCTGCCGCCGCCGCACTCCTGTTTGCGGCATCCATTGATTTCGGCTGGAACGCTCCCGCCCTGGCCCAGGACGGCTGGCGCTCGGACCGCGAGCGCGATCGTGGCGAGCCGCGCACGCCACCACGGCGACCGGATTCGCGCGGCGACGCACCGCCGGGCCGCATCGAGAAAGACGCGACCAAGGACGGCAAGTCGGCGAAGGCCGCGCCCGAGCCCAAGCCGATCCCCAAGAGCATGCGTAAGCCCGGCGCAACGGCCGTGCCGGAAAGTGCGGGCGATCGTGCGAAGCTGCTCGACGAGCTCTACGCACACCTTGCGACGGCAGAGGACGAGGCGGGCGCCACCCGCATCACCAACGCCATCGAGCACGTCTGGATGACATCGGGCAGCGATACCGTCAGCCTGTTGATCGAGCGCGCGCGCCGCGCCTTGCGCGAGAAGAAGCCCGAACTTGCGACCCGGTTGCTCGACCGTGCGGTGCAGATGGCGCCGGACTATGCGGAGATCTTCAATCAGCGCGCGGCGGTGCATTTTGCGGGCAACAACATGGCGTCTGCGGTCGGCGACCTGCGCCGCGTGCTTGCGCTCGATCCCAACCACTACAAGGCGCTCGAGGCGCTCGGCCAGATCTTCAAGGATCTCGACCGCAAGAAGGCTGCGCTGGAGGTGTATCGCAAGCTCTATGAGGTCCACCCGCACATGCCGGGTGTGAAGTCGACGTTGGAGGAGCTGGCGCGCGACGTCGACGGGCAGCCGTCGTAATGCGCGGTGAGATTATCGTTGGCCGGCTTGCCACCGGCATCGGTCAGGGCCGGCACTTTACACGGCTCGACTGGGCGCGCCGGCAGTTCATGGAAAAGGTGGGCGTCGACCCGTTTCCGGGCACCGTGAACGTGGTGGTCGACGATGCGTCATCCATATCAATCTGGTCGCGGCTGAAGGGCGAGCCCGGCGTGCGCATCGTCAACCCGAACGACGGCCCGCACGACTGCGACGCGCGATGCTACCGGGTTTTGATCGAAGGACGGATCGAGGCCGCCATCGTTGTTCCCGAGGTCGAGGGATATGCGCCGGGTCTGATCGAAATGATCGCCGCCGTGAACGTTCGCGACGCGCTCGGCATCGCGGACGGAGATGTGCTGCGGTTTGAAATCAGGTGAGCCGTTCACATCCCTAGCGCGCGCGGCAGCCACGAGACGGTGGCTGGAAACGCGACCAGCACCGCCACCAGCACAAAGTCCGCGATCAGGAACGGCAGCGTTCCCATGTAGATCCGCTCGACGGGGATGTCGGGGTGCTGCGCCTGGATCACGAACACCGTCATGCCGGTCGGCGGGCTGATCAGGCCGATCGTGCACATCACGGTTACGAAGATGCCGAACCAGACGCCATCGAAGCCGATCTGCGCGATCAGCGGCAGCGTTACGGGCACGGAGATCAGGATCATGCTGACCTCGTCCAGGAACGTACCGAGGATCAGGTAGAGCGCGGTGATCGCGAGCAGGATCCAGACCCAGCTCAGACCCGACGTCTTGACGAGCTCGGCCAGTTCGATCGGCGCGCGCGTCAGCACGATGAAGCGCGAAAAGATGAACGCACCGACCACGATGAAGAAGATCGCGGCGGTCGTGAATGCGGTTTCGAGCAGTGCGTCGCCGAGCTCGCGCCAGCCCATCGCGCGGGTGGAGAAACCGATGATGATGGCGACGAAGGCCGAGATCGCGGCGGCTTCGGTGGGTGAGAACCAGCCGAGATAGATGCCGAACACGGCGAAGAAGAAGAGGATGCCGAGCTTCCACATGCCCTTTGCCGCGACGATGCGCTCGGCAAACGGCAATCCGGGAACCTTGGGAACGGCCGCGGGCCAGATGCGGGCAACGATCATAACGGTGACAACGTACAAAGCCGCCAGCAGAATGCCTGGAACGAAAGCCGCAGCATACAGTTTCGGCAGCGATTGCTCCGCGCTGATTGCGTAGATCGCCAGCAGCACCGACGGTGGGATCAACACCGCGAGCGTGCCCGCCGACGCCACCGCGCCGGCCGCGAACGCCTTGTCGTAGCCGTGCCGTTGCATCTCAGGGATCGATACGCCTGAAAACGTCGCCGCCGTTGCGACCGACGAGCCGCAGATCGCGCCGAACATCGCGCACGAACCGATCGTGGCATTGGCCAGGGCGCCGCGCATGCCTGAGAATACGGCGTTGCAGGCGTCGAACAATTCGCGGGCCATGTTGGCGCGGGAGGCAACCGCGCCCATCAGGATGAACAGCGGGATCACCGACAGCGCATAGGCGCTGGCGAGCTGGAACGGCACCGAGCCGACCATCTTCAACGCATTCGGCCAGCCATCGATGGCGGCGTATCCGAACATGCCTGCTATCGCGAGACCCAGTGCGATGGGAATGCGCAGGAAGATCAGCGCAAGCAGCCCGGCGACGCCGAGGATACCGATGAAACCAGCGGTCATGAGTGGTCGCGGTCCCTTGCAAACGTCATGACGACGGCGGAGATCGCCGCGCCGACGAAACCGACGAGAACCGGCACCCAGTAGTAGATCTTCGGGATTGCGAGATCGGAGGTCACGTCGCCGAACACCAGCGTGTCCTGCGCCGCGATCCAACCCTGCCACGCGAGCACGGCCAGCATCGCGACCGCTGTGAGTGCCGCGGCGCGCTTCAGGATATTCACGCCGCGCGCGCCGACCCACCTATCGACGATGTCGACGACGATATTCTCGTCGCGCAGGAAGATCGCCGGCAAGGCCAGGAAGAACGTGTAGGTGAGCAGCAGCTCGACGATCTCGACAGTACCGCGGATGGGATAGTTCGCGAACGTGCGCAGGCCGACGTCCGCGACCGTCACGAGCATCATGCCGGCCGCACACAGCGCCGCGAGCCAGCCGCAGACATTGGCAAAGACGCCGCGCGCTCCCTGCACGAATCCCCCCTGAGGCAGTAGCAGTCCGCCCCCGCGCTACTGCCAGAAGTTCTTCGACGTCGTGGCGTGCTTCGCTGACAGCGCTTTCATCATGTCGTAGGCGGCGCGGGCGGGCAGGCCCTTGGCCTCGAGTTCCTTGACCTTGGCCTCCGACACTTCAGCGCCGATCTTGCGGAACTTCGCATCCTCTGCCGGGGCCAGCTTGATCGGCTGCATGCCGCCGTCCATCAGCAGTTTCTTGCCGGGGCCGTCGATCACGTCCCAGGCATTGCCGATCTCGGTCTCCTTGCCCTTGACGCTGTCGTCGACCAGCTTCTTCAGGTCGGCGGGAAGCTTGTCGTAGTAGGCCGGGTTCATGAGCAGGCCGAACGAGGTGACGAAGGAATACATCTCGGTAGTGTGCTTGAGGATGCCGCCGAGTTTGAACGCGATGCCGGCGCCGCCATAGTCGATGAACGTGCCGTCGATGGTGCCCTTTTGGAGCTGATCGGCCTGCTCGGTCGGGGCCACACCGACCGGCGTCGCGCCGAGGGCTGCCACGAAATCGCGAATGGTCGGAGACGAGAAGCGGATGCGAAGCCCCTTCATGTCATCCACCGAATTGATCGGCTTCTTGGTGGTGTGAACCTGGCCGGGCTGATGCGTGAAGAACACCAGAACGCGCACGCCCTTGTGCTCGGGATCGAGGTACTTGGCGCGCAACTCGGGATCGTTCAGCACCTTGGTGCCGATCTCCGAGCTGCCGACGAGATACGGCAGGTTGACCAACTCGCTGACGGGGAAGCGGCCCGGCGTGCCGCCGGTGAGGAACCAGGTGACGTCGGCCTGCCCCGTGCGCGCGAGGTCGTAATAGACCGGCGGCGGGCCCATCTGCGCGTTGGAGAAGATCTTGGGGTCGATGCGGCCGCCGGAGTCCTTGGCGAGCTTTTCGGCCCAATTCTTGATCCACACCGCCATCGGGTGCTGGTCGACGATGAAGTGCGCGACCTTCATCTCGATCTTGGCTTGGGCAAGTGTGGCGGTGGACGTGAGGCCGAGTGCGGCGGCTGCCGTCAGGCCCAAACGCGCGATGTTACGGAGCAACATATTCTCCCTCCCTGGGTAGCCGGTGTGCCGCGGGCCGTGAACCGCCCTGCATTCTTGTTGTCCGAAAGATTATGCGCGGTCAAAGCGTCGCGCCAGTGGCAATTTCGGACTAGGACCTTTGGGACCGTCGGCGGGGCGAGGCACGAGAGTCGACATTCGACGGCAAAGGTATCGCGGGGAATGTCGGGTCTCGCGAAAACTCGACCCGGCCTACGCCACCGAAAATCTAATGCGGGCGGTGACCGCCGGTGGGGTTGGCGCCGGGAAGCGGTACGTACTTGCCGCGACGCAGGGTTTTGGGATCGGCGCGGGGCACGCCCGTCACCGGACCGCCCTTGATCGTCACGCGCTCCATGTAGCGGCGTTGCGGATAGTAATCGTGGATCGCGTAGTGCTGCGTCGAGCGGTTGTCCCACACCGCGAGGGTATTGGGCGCCCAGTGGTGGCGGAACTGGTACTCCGGCACCAGCGCCTGATGGAACAGCGTGTCGAGCAGAGAGCGGCTTTCGCGCTCGTCCATCCCCTTGATGGCGAGCGTGAACTGCGGATTGACGAACAGCAGCTTGCGGCCCGTCACGGGATGAATGCGCACGACGGGATGAAGTTGCGGGGGATACTGCAGCTCGAACGTCTGCAGTTTCTTGCGCTCCTCCAAGCTGTCGTTGAACAGCGCCTTGAACGGCTTGAAGTCGTGGATCGCTTCGAGCCCGCTGATGTGCTGCTGCATGCGGTCGCTGAGGCCATCGAAGGCGGCGGTCATGCTGGCGAACAACGTGTCGCCGCCGATCGCGGGCACCTCCTTGGCGACGAGCATGGTGGCCATCGGCGGCTCGGCGCGGAATGTCTCGTCGGAATGCCAAACGTCGGTGCCGAAGGGCGGCGTCGTCTCGTCGTTGCGGAACTTGATGAGCTGTGGCGCTTCCTTTTCGGATGGTGCGAATGGATGCACGGTCAGCTCGCCAAACCGCCGGCCGAAATCCATCAGGTTCTCTGACGAGATGTCCTGATCGCGGAAAATGATGAGCTGATTGTCGACGAGCGCCTGCTCGATCGCCTTGAAGTGAAGCTCCGACAGCGGACGGGTGAGGTCGACGCCGGTGATCTCGGCACCAAGATTGACGCCGGTGCGGGTGACCGTAACTCCTGCCGACTGCGAGACGACCGGTCTGCCGCCGGGGATCGCGGCTGAGATCGCGACGGGGGGCGTGGTCATGGCCGGTCTCCAGTTGGAACGCGAGGGACGTGGGATTGCAAGTAATCTAGGCGGGGATGGGGTTGTTGACCAGCGTGGGAGTGCAGCAGAGGGCTGGTTTAATTCGCGGCCTTCGCGCCTGCGATTGCCATCCTGCTGTTTGGCTTGCAGGGCGATTGGCCAGCCGACGCATTTCCGCTAATTTCAGAGGTGAGAGTCGTGTTCCCCCCTCATCGTACGAGAAAGACTGGATCCCATGTCGCTCGAGATCGAATCCGTGCTGGACCGCCGGCGCCTCAAACGCTCAACGTCGCTGTGGCGCGGCCTCGCCATCGTCGCGGGCGCCATTGCACTCGGCGCCGTCACCCTCGTTGGGGCGAGCGATTGGACGTTCGCGCCGCCCAAGCAGGTGGCGCGCATCACCATCGAAGGCATGATCACCGAGGACCGCGCGCAATTGCGGATGTTGAAGCGCGTCGCGGATGCCAAGCACGTCAGCGGCATGATCCTGGTCGTCAACAGCCCCGGCGGCACAACGACCGGCGGCGAGGCGCTGTATGAAGCCCTGCGCGGCATATCCGAGAAGAAGCCGATCGTGGCGCAGTTCGGCACGGTGGCCGCGTCGGCCGCCTACATCGCCGGGCTCGGGACGGATCATATCGTCGCACGCGGCAACTCGATCACCGGTTCGGTCGGCGTGATCATGCAGTGGCCGGAGGTTTCCGAGCTGCTCGGAAAGCTCGGCGTGAAGATGAACGAGATCAAGAGCGGACCGCTGAAGGCAACGCCGTCGCCGTTCCAGCCGATGGACGACGCCGCCCGCAAGGTCACCGAGCAGATGATCGCGGAAAGCCAGGTCTGGTTTCTCGATCTGGTGCGCACGCGGCGCGGCGTGAATACCAAGGAGATCCCAGGACTGGAGGAAGGCCGCGTGTTCTCGGGCCGCGAGGCCGTGCGCTTCAAGCTGGCCGACCAGCTCGGCGGGGAAACCGAAGCCGTCCGCTGGCTGGAGCAGGAGCGCAAGGTCGAGAAAGGTCTCAGGATCGTCGACTGGCGGCCCCGTCGCGACAGCGCTTGGCCGCTAAGCGCATTGTCGGAAGCTAATTCCGGTGGCATCATCAACTCGGCGCGGGAGATTGTGCGCGTCGTGCTGGAGGAGACCGGACTTTCCGCAATCCGGCTTGACGGATTGGTCTCGGTTTGGCATCCTGGTAAAAACTGAGTAATTCCAATGGCTTTATGTTGAGGGTGGGCCGTGCTTAAGTCTGAGTTGATCAATAAGATCGCGGGTTCCAATCCGTACCTGTTCCAACGCGACGTCGAGCGTATCGTCAACGTCGTGTTCGAGGAGATCGTGGAGGCCTTGGCGCGTGGTCAGCGCGTGGAGCTGCGGGGCTTCGGCGCGTTCACGGTCAAGCATCGTGCCGCACGCACCGGGCGCAATCCACGCACCGGCACGACGGTTTCGGTCGATGAGAAGTTCGTGCCGTTCTTCAAGACCGGCAAGGAACTGCGCGAGAAGCTGAACGAGAAGGCGGCGAAAACCGCCGCACCGAAGGCTGCCGCGAAAGCGCCTTCCGCAGCCGCTGCAACAGCGGCTGGGGCTGGTGCTGCGGCACGCCCGAAGGGAGGCCGGGTTTGATCACGCGCGCGCTATGGACGCTCGGTGCAGTGCTCGCCGCCGTGTTCCTGATCACATTGGCGGTCGCGAACCGGCACGGCGTGCAGCTCGTGCTCGATCCGTTCACGCCTGAAGCGCCGGTCATTTCGGCGATGCTGCCGTTCTATGTCTACTTGTTCGCGATGCTGATCCTGGGCGTTTTCCTCGGTGGCCTCGCGACCTGGGTGAACCAGGGCAAATGGCGCCGTCTGGTGCGGATCCGCACGCACGAGTCGCTGCGCTGGAAGGGCGAGGCGGAGCGGCTGACGCGCGAACGCGACGCGGGCGTTGCGGCCAGTAACGAGCGCCGCAAGCAGTTGACGGTGATTGGGCGATAGGCATCGATGCGCGTCGTCACGGCGGATGAGATCGAGGCGGCACTCAGCTATCCCGCGCTGATCGACGTGGTGGAAGCGGCGTTCAAGGTGGGCGCAATCGCGCCGCCACGCCACCACCACACGGTGAAGCTGGCCGGTGGAGAGCCCGACGCGACATTGCTGTTGATGCCGGCATGGTCGGCTTCCGGGCCGGGTGCGGCAACGGCCGGTACGTATCTCGGTATCAAGACCGTGTGTGTGTTTCCCGGCAACGGCAAGCGCGGGTTGCCGGCGATCCAGGGCGCCTACCTTCTACTGTCGGCGGAAACGGGCGCGCCGCTCGCGTTGTTGGACGCGCCACGTTTGACGGCTTGGCGAACCGCTGCCGCGTCGGCGCTGGCCGCCCGGTATCTCGCGCGCGCCGATGCCAGCCGCATGTTGATGGTCGGGGCCGGCGCACTCAGCGCGTATCTCGTGCGGGCGCATGCGAGTGTGCGGCCGATCCGCGAGGTGGCGATCTGGAATCGGACGCGGGCGGGGGCGGAACGGGTGGCCGAGGTGCTCGCGGGGAGCGGCCTTGCCGTCACGGTGGCCGACGACCTGGAGCAGGCGGTCCGTGCGGCCGATATCATTTCGACGGCGACGCTGTCGGCGACACCGCTTATTCAGGGTGCGTGGCTTTCACCGGGAACGCACCTGGATTGCGTCGGCGCCTATCGCGCGGACATGCGCGAGACCGACGACGACGTGGTGCGGCGCGCGCGCATCTGGGTTGATACGCGCGCGGGCGGCTTCGCTGAGGCGGGCGACATCCTGATACCGCTGGCGGCGGGCGTGATCGGCCGCGACAAGGTCGAGGGCGATCTCTTTGACTTGGCGCGCGGCACAGCGCCCGTGCGCGGTTCGGACAGCGACATCACGATGTTCAAGTCCGTCGGCGCCTCGATCGAGGATCTCGCGGCGGCGGTGGCGGTGTTCGAGGGGGTCGTGAGCGCATAGAAGCCTACCGCTCGCCCACACCCGCGCAGGCGGAGAGGATCGCGAGCCCCCCCTTCACGGCGCCGTCCCATTCCAGTTTGCTTGCGGCGGCGCGCCGGGTGGGGCCGCGGGGGCCGCCGGGGGTCAGGCGGTCGGGGATGTGGATGAAGCCGCGGCGGGGACCAAGGCCGGTGGCGTCGCGGCGGCGGGCGTGATCGAGCGAGTGATAGAGCACGGCGTTGCAGAGATAGCCGCCGGCATCGCGCGAAAGCTGCACGGGCAGACCGAGCTTGCGCAGGCGTTCGACGATAAGGCCGGTCGGTAGTGTCACGGCCATCTCGTTTGGGCCGCCATCGGCGATGGACTCGGCTTGCGGGGTCTCGCCGCAGGCATCGAACACATACTGCGTCAGATTGCGGGCTCGCGTCTCGACCACGAACCCGCGCGCGCGGCGCGATACGCCGAAATGCACCGTCAGGGTGGGCCGCAACGTATCGAGCAGCTCGGCGAGCCGCGCCGGCCCGGCCTGCCATTCCGTCGGCAGCGTCTCGGCGTGAACACTAAAGCCCGGCAGCTGGCTTTCCGCTTGCTCGGCGATCGCCTCGGCCAGCAGGCTCGATGCGTTGCTTGGCGCGCCCGGGAAGGGGCCGAAGCCGGTCACGAGAATAATGGGGCGATTGCGGCGCATGCGGATCGCGGCTCGGTTCGGGCGTTCGTGGTTGCCACAAGATGTGCCGGGGAAGGGTTCGGTGCAAGTCTCGATCTATGCTCGCGGCGTATCGCGACCGCCGAGCGTTCCCGCCGCGATGGCGGCAACCACCAGCGCCGCGCCGCCGATCTGGAGCGGGGAGATGTGTTCGCCTAGAAACAGCGCGGAAACCGCTAATGCGGTGACCGGCACCGCGGCTGTGGCAAGGCCCGCCGCCCATGGTTCGACATGGGCCGCGCCGCGATACCATAGCACCGTGCAGAGCACGCTGGCGGTCAGCGCATACCAGGCGAACAGGGCCCATGTGGCGCCACCGATCGCGCCGGGCGAGAGTTGCGCCACGGCCGGCAGCCCCGTCGGCAGACAGAGCCCGAGGCTCACCAGCGCGACGCCGAGCGACAACCGGATCGGCCGCAGGCGTGTGCTGATGCCGCGCGCCACGATCACGAATGTCGCCTCGCACAGCACGGCGAGGCCGATCAGGGCGTTGCCGGCGAAGGCGTCCACGGCTCCGTTCGACGGCTGGCCTTGGATGAGCGCGACGCCGGCGACCGCCAGGGCGATCATCGCGATCTGGCCGCGATGGGGCCTGTATCCAAGGGCTATGCCGATCAGCGCGATGACGGCGGGCAGCGTGGCGGTGATGATGCCCGCGCTGGCGCCGGAGGTGCGCCGCACGCCTTCGAGTATCGCCCAGGTGAAGCCAACCGAGCCGACCAGGCCGAGCACGATCACCGCCCCCCATTGGCGGCCGGTTAGCCCAAGAAGCGGCGGCCCCGGCTCGAAGCGCACCAGCACCGCGAGCACGGCGCTGGCCAACGCGAACCGCAGAACCAGCAGCGCGTCGGCGGGCACCTCGGCCAGCAGCGCCTTCGCCAGCGGGACGTTCGCGCCGGTCAACGCCATCGAGGCGACCAGCGACAGCATGGCTAGGGTTCGAGGGACATGGGTTCGGGGCATCGTACCTGCATTAACCGGGTCGAAGGTAAGCGCAAGCCGGGCCACGTGAAAGGGCTGCCATTTTGTTGTACAAGGCGGCCATGTCCAAGCTCGCACCTCCGCCCGCTCTGCGCCTCGGCGTCAACATCGATCACGTCGCCACCATCCGCAACGCGCGGGGGGGCGCGCATCCCGATCCTGTCAGGGCGGTGCTGCTGGCCATTGCGTCGGGCGCCGACGGCATCACCGCTCATCTGCGCGAAGACCGCCGCCACATCCGCGACGACGACATGACGCGCCTCAAGGCCGCGATCGGGGCGACGCCGCTCAACTTCGAGATGGCCGCCACCGAGCAGATGCTGGACATCGCGCTCAAGATCAAACCGCACGCGGCGTGCCTGGTGCCCGAGAAGCGGACCGAGCGCACCACCGAAGGCGGCCTCGATGTGCTCGGCGGGCACAATCATCTCGTGCCGTTCGCGTCGGAACTGGGCCGGGCGGGCATTCGTGTCTCGCTGTTCATCGAGCCCGCGTTGGAGGCGGTGGAGGCGGCCCGCACGATCGGGGCGCCGGTCGTCGAATTGCATGCCGGCGCGTGGTGCGAGGCGGTGATTGGCGGTAACCTTACGCGCGCGGCGCACGAGTTGGAGCGCATACGGCTGGCGGCGCGGCGCGCTCGTGAACTCGGCATCGAGTGCCATGCGGGCCACGGGCTGACCTACGATACCGCCCGCGTGATCGCCGCTATTCCGGAGATCGTGGAGCTGAATATCGGCCACTTCCTGGTTGGGGAAGCCGTGTTCGTCGGACTCGAGCAGGTCGTGCGCACCATGCGTGCGGCAATGGACGAGGGGCGGGCCGCCGCATGATCCTTGGCCTAGGCAACGACGCGATCGACATCCGGCGCATCGAGAAAACACTCGAGCGCTACGGCGACCGCTTTATCGAGCGCGTGTTCACCCCGGCGGAGCGCGCGCGCTCGGAGCGCCGCGAGGGCCGCATTCGCGCGTCTTCCTATGCCAAACGGTTCGCGGCCAAGGAAGCGTGCTCCAAGGCGCTTGGCACGGGGCTGCGCAAGGGCGTGTTCTGGCGTGACATGGGCGTGATCAATCTCGCGTCCGGCCGTCCCACTCTGGCACTCACCGGTGGCGCTGCCCGCCATCTCGCCGGCCTAACGCCCGCCGGATACGAAGCCCGCATCGATCTCACCCTGACGGACGACTATCCGTATGCTCACGCCGTCGTGATCATTTCGGCTCTACGGACAAAGGAAGACCCGCGCTGATGCGCCGCGGCCACAGTTATGCCTCTTGGACGCCACGCTTGGCTGCGAGCATTCATCGCTCGCGTTTGCGCCCGTACCAGGAACCGGCTATAGCGGGGGCTTCCATTGCGTCCCCCGATGCGGCTCCCGTGTGGCCAACCAGGATCGCGCTCGTTTGGAGAGTTGAATGAGCCTGCAGTCCGAAGCGCGCAAGCACCGCGAAAGCACGTGGTGGGAAACCGGCAAGATCGTCGTCCAGGCGTTGCTTCTCGCCATGGTGGTCCGGGTCTTCTTCTACCAGCCTTTCAACATCCCGTCGGGCTCCATGAAGCCGACTCTACTGGTCGGCGACTACCTGTTCGTGTCCAAGCTCGCCTATGGCTACAGCCGCTATTCCTTTCCGGGCGGGTTCAAGCTGTTCTCCGGCCGGATGCTCTCGGCGGAGCCCAAGCGTGGCGACGTCGCGGTGTTCAAGCTGCCGCGGGACAACTCTACCGACTACATCAAGCGCGTGATCGGCTTGCCCGGCGACGAGATCCAGATGCGCAAGGGCGTGCTGTACATCAACGGCAAAGAGATACCGAAGAAGGCGATCGGCGAATTCGTCACGCGCGAGGATGACGGCCCGCCGCGCCGGCTCGCTATGTTCGAGGAAACACTGCCGAACGGCATCAAGTACAAGGTGCTCGACAGCGAGCCTAACGGCCCGTTCGACAATACCGCCGTCTACAAGGTGCCGGCGGGCAATTATTTCATGATGGGCGACAACAGGGACAACTCGACGGACAGCCGCGCGACGTGGGGCGTGGGCTTTGTGCCACTCGAGAACTTCGTCGGCCGGGCCGAGGTGATCTTCTTCGCCGCCGCGTTCGACGAGCCTGACGCCTTCAGTCTTTTCTCGCCCTGGCGCTGGCCATTCGACGTGCGCTGGCCCCGGTTTTTCAATCTGGTTCGTTGATGTTTGGCTTGTGAAGCGATGTTTGGCTCGTGAAGCGAAAACGGAAGCATTCCGACCTCGAAAAGGCCCTTGGCCACCGCTTCAAGGACACCGATATCGTGACGCGTGCGCTCACCCACTCGAGCACGCGCGGGGCGGGATCGCGAAGCGACAACGAGCGACTCGAATTCCTCGGCGACCGCGTGCTTGGGCTGGCGATGGCGCGCGCGCTGATCGAGGCCTATCCCGAAGACGCCGAGGGGGAGCTCGCGCGGCGCTTCAACCAGCTCGTGAAGCGCGAAGCCTGCGCCGCGGTTGCCCGCGACATCGGCCTGGGCGATCATCTCATCCTGTCCGACAGCGAGGCCCACAGCGGCGGCCGCGCCAAGGACACGATCCTGGCCGATGCCATGGAAGCGCTGCTCGGCGCGATCTTCATCGACGGGGGCTATGACAAGGCGAGCGCCGTCGTGGTCCAACTGTGGGCCCCGAGCTTGGCGGCCTTGCCGAAAAGCTCGGTCGACCCGAAGTCGGCGCTGCAGGAATGGGCGCAAGGCCGGGGGCTCCCGTTGCCGCGCTACGTCGAAACCCAGCGCAGCGGGCCAGATCACGCACCCCGCTTCATCTCGGAAGTGCGGATCACCGGCTGCAAGCCGGCGCAAGGAACGGGCGCTTCAAAGCGCGCGGCGGAACAGGCAGCGGCAACCGCGATGCTGGTGCGCGAAGGCGTGTTGACCGAGGCAGGCAATGACAACTGACACGCAGAAGCTGGGCGCACCCGGCAATCCCAATCGCCGCTTCGGCTTCATCGCCGTGATCGGCGCGCCAAACGCGGGCAAGTCGACACTGGTCAACACGCTGGTCGGCGCCAAGGTGACGATCGTCTCGCACAAGGTGCAGACGACGCGCATGCGTATTCGCGGCATAACGATCGAGGGCGACAGCCAGATCGTACTGGTCGACACGCCAGGCATCTTCGCGCCGCGCCGCCGCCTCGACCGGGCGATGGTCGATGCGGCCTGGAGCGGGGCTGGCGAAGGCGACGCGATCGTGCTCGTCGTCGACGCCGCGCGCGGGCCGTGCAAGGAGCTCGACGACATCCTGGCGCGGCTTTCGAACTCGCTCGCGCCCAAGGTGCTGGTGCTCAACAAGGTCGACCGGCTCGAGGACAAGGCCGCCCTGTTCGAACAGGCAAAGCGGCTTTCGGGCAAGGTGACGTTCGAGCAGGTGTTCATGCTGTCGGCGCTGAAGGGCGATGGCGTGATCGATCTGCGCAAGTATCTCGCGGGGAAGGTGCCGCTGGGGCCCTGGCACTACCCCGAGGACGACATCACGGATCTGCCGCTGCGGATGCTGGCGGCGGAGATCACGCGCGAGAAGATGTTCAACCGGCTGCACGAGGAGCTGCCGTATTCGGCCACCGTCGAGACGACGCAGTGGAAGGAGCTGAAGGACGGCTCGGCGCGCATCGAGCAAACGATGTTCGTGGAGCGCGAAGGCCATCGCAAGATCGCGCTCGGCAAGGGCGGGCAGACGATCAAGCAGATTTCCAGCGAGGCGCGCGCGGAGCTGATCGAGGTGCTGGAGCGCAACGTGCATCTGTTCTTGTTCGTGAAGGTGCGCGAGACCTGGAGCGACGATCCCTCCCACTATCGCGAGATGGGCCTCGATTTCCCGAAGGAATAAGCAAATGCGGAAGGTCGCCATCGCCGGCTTCGGCGCGATCGGCAAGGTTCTGGCGCGGCGTCTGATCGACGGCGGCATGCCCGGATTCGAGCTTGCGGTGATCGGCGCGCGCGATCCGGTCCGCACGCGGGTGGCGGTGGAGGCGACGCTGAAGCGCGCCGTGCCCGTGGTGGTGTCGACGGAGATCGCGGGCAAGGCCGACGTGCTGCTGGAATGCGTGCCGACGCCGGCGTTTCGCAGTGTCGTTGAGCCGGCATTGCTGGCGGGCATGACCGTCATCACGGTGAGCGGCGCGGCGTTGCTCGATCACATGGATCTGGCCGATGTGGCGCGCAAGGGTGGCGGCCAGCTCATTCTCGCGACCGGCGCGATCGTCGGGCTCGATGCGATCCGGGCGGCACGGCTCGGGCGGATCGACAGTGTGCGGATGGTGACGCGCAAGCCGCCGAAGTCGCTGGCGACCGCCAAGCAAGTGGTCGAGGACGGCAAGGACCTGATGGCATTGACAGCGCCGGAGTGTCTGTTCAAGGGCACGGCGCGAGAGGGTGCGCGGCGGTTCCCGGCCAACGTCAATGTCGCCGCCGCGATTGCGCTTGCCGGCGCGGGGCCTGATCATACGATGCTGGAGATCTGGACCGATCCGGCGGTGGAGCGCAACACGCACCGCGTGATCATAGAGGCCGATACCGCACGCATCGAGGTGGCGATCGCCAACGTGCCGTCGGACGAGAACCCAGGTACGGGCCGCATCACCGCGCTCAGCATGCTGGCGGCGCTGGAACGCCTCGGCGCGCCGCTGGTGATCGGGACGTGAGCTGTATCGCATTCCCCTTTCTCGCCGGCAGGACCATTCAATTTTTTCGTCATCCCGGCCGAAGTGACCCCGGCCTTTTGAGCCGGGGGAACGAGAGCCGGGACCCAGCGCAAGGAGTGCCGAAGGCACTGTTGTGTGCTTCGCACACTTCTTATGCTGGGTCCCGGATCTGCACTCGGCCTGAAGCGGCCTCGCTTGTCCGGGATGACGAACGTGAATTGAATGGCCCTGTCCCCGCTGGGGAGGGAGACCGGCTGCGATCCGAACCAAGTCGAAATACCCTATTAGGCCGCCATGCTGTTCCATGCTCAAGGCTTCGTGCTCGTTTTCCTGCCGGCGGCGCTCGCGCTCTACTATGCGCTGGCGCGGCGGGTGGAGGCGCGCGAGTGGGCGTTGATCGCGATCTCGCTGGTATTTTACTGCTGGTGGGACGTGCGCTTCCTGCCGCTGCTGCTCGGCCATATCGTGGTGACTTGGCTGATCGCACGCGCCTATGCAGGGACAGGGCGGCGGTGGCTGATCTATCTCGGCGTGGGGCTGAACTTCGCCTCGCTGGCGGTGTTCAAGTACACGAACTTCCTGGTCGAGATCGCGGCGAACGCAACCGGGCTCGCGCTGCCGAAGAGCGACATCATCCTGCCGATTGGCATCTCGTTCTTCACGTTCCAGTGCGTGTCGTATCTGATCGATCTCGCGCGCGGGGAGGCGCCGCAATATCCGCTGCGGCGGCTGACCTTGTTCGTGGTGCTGTTCCCGCATCTGATCGCGGGGCCGATCGTGCGGCACAACGAGATCATCCCGCAGTTCGACCATGATCCGCTGCGGCCGGGGCTTGCCGAGCGGTTATCGCGCGGGCTGACGCTGTTCGTGATCGGTCTGTTGCTGAAGGTGATGGTGGCCGACAAGATCGCGCCGCATGTCGACCGCGTGTTCACGACGGCAGCGTCCGGCGCTCCGGGGCTGTGGGAGTCGTGGGCCGGCGTGTTCGGGTTCTCGCTGCAGATCTATTTCGACTTCGCCGCCTACTCCGAGATGGCAATCGGCTTGGCCCTGATGATGGGCTTCCACTTCCCGATGAACTTCAACATGCCCTATCGCGCGACGTCGCTGCGCGTGTTCTGGCGGCGCTGGCATATGTCGTTGTCGCGGTTCCTGCGCGACTATCTCTACATTCCCCTCGGCGGCAGCCGCGAGGGCTTCGCGCGCTTCGTGCTCGCGACCATCATCACGATGGGGCTGTGCGGGTTGTGGCATGGCGCGGGCTGGACGTTCGTGATCTGGGGCTTGCTGCACGGCGCGGGCCTCATCGTGTGCCGGGCGTGGGATCAGGCTGGCTTGCCGATGCCGGCGTGGCTCGGCTGGGTGCTGACGGTTCTGTTCGTGGTGCTGGCGTTCATGATCTTCCGCGCGCCGGATATGGGGACGGTGGCGAACATGACGGCGGGGTTGCTCGGCGGTGGCGTGGGCGGGCGGCGGTTGGAAGCCGGGTTCCTGGTCTTGCTTGGGATTGCGGCGGTGCTCGCGGTCGTGAAGATGCCCAATCCCGACCTGATCGAGCGCTATCTGAAGCCGCAGCCGGCGGCAGCCGTCGCCACGGCGCTCGCTGCCGTGTACGTCATGCTCGAAGTCGGCCGCGGCGCGCCGTCGAGCTTCATCTACTTCCAGTTTTGAGGGGTCGGCATGAGACGTGTAGCGTTGTCCAAAGAATTGACTGGCATTTGTTTGGCGCTGCTTATCGGTATCGGCCTCTTCGGCATTGCCGGTGGTCATTGTCCTTCAGCGTCTGCGCAATATTCCAAACAATGGAAGTTCGACCGAAATGTCGACCATCGCGCCTGTAGCTCAATGCTGCCGGCCGAATCCACCCGTGTTCCGGTGATCGAGAATCGAATGCGGCGTATGCACGGGGCGACTGAGTACATCCTGTCTGCCATTCCTTCATTTGTCTGCGCGCTTGCGATTGCATTGACTGCCATTGCGCTCGCCACCGGCATAGCGCCTTGGCACCTGCTCAACCAGGTCAGAGTCTTATTGTGATGTCGATGACCTGGCCTCGCCATCTCAAGCTGTTGCTCGGTACGTTCGTGGGCGTGAACCTCGCGCTGTATCTGTTCGTGCTCGCCATGAACCCATACGGCAACCTGCCGAACACGGTGCTGCGGCAGCACCTGATGATGGACGACAACCAGCGCTATCAGTATCCGTCCGTGGTGCGTTCGGGCCGCTTCGACAGCCTGGTGATCGGCACCTCGACATCGCGGCTGCTCGATCCGCGCCCGTTCGAGGCCGCGCTCGGCGGCCGCTTCGCCAACGTCGCGATGAACTCGGGGACCGCGTGGGAGCAGACGCAGCTCACCCACCTGTTCTTGCGCCATCAGCCCAAACCGCACGCGCTGGTCGTCGGCATCGACTGGGTGTGGTGCGCGATGGACGCCGACCGCGAGCGCATCACGTTCCGCGGCTTTCCGGAGTGGATGTACGACGACAACCGATGGAACGACCTCGCCTATATGTACAACACGCGCGCGGTCGAGATCGCGGGGCGGAGGGTCGGGGCGGCGATCACCGGGCGCAAGCCGCGCTTGCCCGACGATGGCTTCGAGATCTTCACGCCGCAGGAAAGCGCCTACGACCTGGCCAAGGTGCAGGCGGGAATTTACGGCAACCGTCCGCGCCAGCTTCCGGTGGCGAAATCGCCGCCTGACATCGTGACGCCGGGACAGCGCGCGCGTTGGCGTTTTCCGGCGCTGGCGTGGCTCGACGATCTGATCGCGCGGGGTAAGTGGCAACGCGTCGTGCTGGTGTTTCCGCCGGTGCATGCGATGGCGCAGCATCAAGCCGGCAGCATCCGCGCGCTGGAAGAGGCGGAGTGCAAGGCGCGCATTGCGGCGATCGGTGCGCGGCACAAGGCGCCGGTGATCGACTTCCGCATCCATTCCGGCATCACGACGCAGGATGCGAACTACTGGGACCCGCTGCACTATCGCGTCGCGATTGCGGAGCGTGTGGCGCTTGGCGTGACTCGCGCGGTGGCGACGGGACGCAACGATCCCAACGGCGATTGGCGGATGTTGGGGGCGGCGGAGTAGCGCGACGTAGGCTGGGTCAAGCACGTCGCGTCGGCGCTTGCGCCGGAGCGACCAGCCAAATTAGCGCGACCCAGCATTTGCGGGCAACGCTCGGATTGCTGGGTCGCGCTACGCTTGACCCAGCCTACATTTAAAGAGCCTTCGACATCACCAGCGCGTCGACGGCGGCGGCGCCGGGACGCGTATAGTAGCCCTTGCGGCGGGTGGCTTCGGTGAAGCCGCACTTTTCATAGAGCGCGCGGCCGCCTGCGTTGTCGTCGGCGACTTCGAGGAACAGGCGCTTGACGCCGGCACGCGCCAGCGAGCGCACGACAGCGTCGACCAGCTTCTTGCCGAGGCCGAGCTTCTGCCAGTCCTTGTCGACACCGATCGCGAGGATCTCCGCGTCGTCGGCCGCGATCTGCGCCATCGCGAAGCCAACCGATACCTTGGGGAAACCAGTGCGGCCGATCAGGGTGGTGGCGCCGGGATGCTCGAGCAGCTTCGCCACGCTGGGTTCATCCCAGCCCGGATCAAACAGCCGTCCATGCAGTTGCGCGATTTCGCCTGCGAGTTCCGGGCCTGCCCACAGCAAGCTCACCATGTTTATGTCGCGCTTCTCAGCCGTGCTCATGTCGTCACCCAGGGTAAGGATTTGTCGGCCTGCGGCTTCGCATCGGGCGGGCGCAGATAGAGCGGCTGCAACGGACCAACGCAAGGGGCGCGGCCGGACGCTTGCAGCAAGGCCGCAGCCTCAGCGCATTCTTGCCCCGGCAACTCGATTTCGTCCAGTGCGGATGCATGCGCGCGCCCTGCCGCCGTAAAGGCAGCCACCACGAGCGAGGCCGCATTTCCGATGACGCGCAGATGACGATCAGGGCACAGCGCAACGGCTTCCTCGACTGAAATGAGAAGCGGCTCCGTAACTGCGTTGTCATGGATGTCAAATGCTTGCGCGTAGATCTGGCCCTTGCGCGCGTCCATGGCGACGAGCAGGGCGTCGCCGCTATCGGCGACGTGCGGCAAGCGCCGACGCGACGCGACGGCGATCGCCCATAAGCTCGACACGCCGATCAGCGTCGCGCCGGTGGCAAGGGACAGCGCACGCGCCGCCGCGATTCCGGTGCGAACGCCGGTGAATGTGCCGGGCCCTTGCGTGACGACGATGCAATCCAGATCGGCGAAAGCGAGGTCCGCCGTGTGCATCACGCGCGCAATCATGGGCATCAGCGCTTCGGCGTGGCCGGTCTCGAGCGGCAGACGCTCGGCGTAGTCCATGCCGTCGCGGCGCACCGCGACCGACAGAGCCGTGAAACAGGTGTCGAAGGCGAGCACATTCATTTGGACAGCTCATCAGGCATGGGGTCAGACCCCATACGCGCCAACTATGAGCCGCTTCCCTTCCCGTTTGCGTTCCCGGAAGCCGAGTGCAGCGAGGCTATCCGGGATCTTCACCCTTCTGATGGGGGTGAAGACCCCGGATCTTCGCACTCCGACCATTTTGCTTTGTCGTGCGATTCACGGCTTCGGTGAAGATACCTCAGCCGATCGCACGAACACGGTCGGATCGCTCGTCCGGGGACGCAGAGGAGGGGGATTGCTCCTGGCTGCCAAAGTTAGCGCGGCTGGAGTCTGACCCCGCATTCGAACTCATACGATTGTGGCGTAGTCGTCGAACGACAGACGCGGCAGGCGGCCCATCACGCCGGTGGGATCGCCATAGCCGATGTTGCACAGGAAGTTCGAGCGCAGATCGGTGCCCTCGAAGAACTCCTTGTCGACGCCCGCGTTGTCGAAGCCCGACATCGCACCGACATCGAGGCCGACCGCACGCGCGGCCAGCATCATGTATGCGCCCTGCAGCGTGCCGTTGCGGAAGGCCGTCGCCAGAATGTGCGCATCCTTGCCGATGAAGCCTTCCTTGGCTTGCGGGCGATGCGGGAAGGTATGCGGCAGGTTCTCGTAGAACTTCATGTCGTGGGCGACGATCACGCACACCGGCGCCGACATCACCTTGTCGCGGTTGCCCTCCGAGACGTGCGGCTTCAACCGTTCCTTGGACTCCTGCGTCTTGAGGAACACGAAGCGCCCCGGCTGGGTGTTGGCGCTGGTCGGCCCCATCCGCGTGATCTCGATGATCTCGCGCAACTGGGCGTCCGACACGTCCTTAGGCAGCCACTTGTTCTGAGTCCGCGCCAACAGAAAGAGCTGGTCGAGAACGTTCTGGGGAATGCGTTCGGCCATGCGATGTGTCCTTGGAAGGGTATCAGTTGGTGTCCGACCCTCTGGGTCTGACACCAGGACGAGATGTTGCGTGCGATCTTATTCGGGAGGTTTCCGCACGGTGTCAGACCCAGAGGGTCGGACACCCCTACATTGCGACCGCCTCGACGGCCTGGACCTCGGGGCAGTAGTGCTTCAGCAGGTTCTCGATGCCGCCCTGCAGCGTCGCGGTCGAGCTGGGGCAGCCCGAGCACGCGCCGCGCATGTGCAGGAAGACGACGCCGTCGCGGAAACCGCTGAACGTGATGTCGCCGCCGTCATTGGCAACCGCGGGGCGCACGCGCGTCTCCAGCAGCTCCTTGATCGTCGCCACGACCTGCTCGTCCTTGGGGTCGTAGTTGGCGCCGGCCGCATCGTTGCCGCCGCCCTCGACGATGGCCGCGCCCGACACATAGTGCTCCATGATCGCGCCGAGCACGGCGGGCTTGAGATGCTGCCACTCGCCATCGCGCTTGGTCACGGAGATGAAATCCGGGCCCAGGAACACGCCCGATACGCCGTCGACCTCGAACAGCCGCCGGGCGAGGGGCGAATCGGTCGCCTCGCTCTGCGAACGATAATCGGCGGTGCCGTCGGGCAGCACCGGCTTGCCCGGCAGGAACTTGAGCGTGGCCGGGTTCGGCGTCGCCTCGGTCTGGATGAACATAGGTTGGTCTCTCGCTTGATGGTGCGGCGGCAAGGTGCGGCGACGGGTGGGGGCACGCAGGGGGAAGCGCCCGGCTGGCCGCGCTGTAGTTGATTACAAATCTAAATGGCCCTTCGACAGCGAATTGTCGAGTCCTGTGGTCGGGGATGGCGGGGGGCTGGCAGGGCAATTCAATTCATGAGCCCATGAGCAGCCTGATCGCGGCTTTGGGGTGGGCGGCGTAGGCGGGACGGGCTTCGGTGGGTTTGCGTCCGGTGCGGCGGATGAGGCCGAGCACGCTTGACCGGAGCAAGGCCATGATCTCGGGT
>CAMDPA010000017.1 GCA_945903565.1 Devosia equisanguinis
TGGCTCGATACAATACGGCGGCATCACGTAGATCGTGTTCCCCAGCGGCCGCAGCAGAACATCCCGCGCCATGAACGCAGCGTAGAGTTGCGGCCCGACGCTCGCGAGATACCCCTCGTCGCGCACCGCGACGTTCAACGCTGTGATCGTGCCGAGCTGGCGTACGCCACTGAACCGCGCATCTTCGGCAAAGCGCGCCAGACACCGGTGTTGCGTTTCCTCCAGCGCCCGTACACGCTCGATCACCGGCTCCGTCTCCCATATCTCGATATTGGCACGCGCCGCCGCGCACGCAATCGGGTTCGCGGTGTAGGAGCTCGAATGAAAGAATGTCCGCGTGCGATCCGTCGAATAATGCGCGCCGAAAATCTCAGCCGTCGCTAACGTGGCCGCCAGGGGCAGTGAACCGCCGGTAATCCCCTTCGCCACGCACATGATGTCCGGCGCGATCCCCGCCTGCTCGCATGCGAATAGCGTGCCCGTGCGCCCCCAACCTGTCATCACTTCGTCGGCAATCAACAATACGCGATGCCTCGCGCAGATGCGGGCCATCTCCGCCAGCGTCGTCGCGCCATACATCAGCATGCCGCCTGCACCCAAGATCAGAGGCTCGACGATCAGCGCCGCGACGTCGCCCCCGCGACACGCTGCTTCCAACGCATCGAGCGTCGACTGTTCCTGCCCTGCTGCCGGAAACGGTACGCGCCCGACATCGAACAACAGCGGCTCGTAGGGCGTATTGAAAACCCCGCGCGCGCCAGCCGACATCGCTCCAACGGTATCGCCGTGATAGGCGTGCTCCAGCGCGAGGATGCGCGTGCGCTTTTCTCCGCGATGCCGCCAGAACCCCAACGCCATCTTCAGCGCCACCTCGACAGCCGTAGAGCCACTGTCGGAAAAGAACACGTGCGCCAGCCCCGGCGGCGCCAGCCGTATCAAGCCGCGCGCCACCGCCTCCGCCGCATCGTGCGTAAGCCCGGCGAAGATCACCTGATCGAGCTGTTCTGCTTGCTCGCGGATCGCCGCCACGATGCGCGGATGTCCGTGCCCGTGCGTCGTCACCCACCACGACGAGATCGCGTCGAGAATACGCCGGCCGTCTTGTGTCTCGAGCCACGCGCCCTGTGCACGCGCGATCACCGGCACCTTGCCCATTAGCGCGTGCTGTGTGAAGGGGTGCCAGACAGGGGAAGGGGTAGCGGAAGGAGCACTCATCGGTATCCGTAGCCGTTGTCGCTTCAGCGGATAGTTCGCCACGATTTTGCTCCGCGCGCCTCCTCCTCCTCTTCATGCACAAAAGACGGGCGGTCTGGCGGGTGTCCCGCCAGTCGGGTGCAGGGCGGAAGCCCTGCTCGCGTAGCGAATAGCGACCTGCATTGTGGAGGTGACACTAACCCACGAAATCACGCAGGTCGAATGCGCTGGCGAAAGCGGCGGCAAGCGTGTCGGGGTCGAGCGGATCGAGCCGTGGTAACCGGCCCAACCGGCGCACATGGCCAAGCGTCACTATGGTCTCCTCCACCTCGGGCTCGGAGGCGCCGATGCAAGCGACACCATGCACCGGCACGCGCCGTCGCCGCAGCGCTTCGAGCGACAATAGCGTGTGGTTGATCGTGCCGAGCGATGTGCGCGCGCACAAAATCACCGGTAGTCCCCAGTGCGCAAACAGATCAATCTGCAGCAAGCGCGGCGACAACGGCACGATCACACCGCCAGCGCCTTCGACGACAAGTGGGTGCAACACGTTCGGCAGGCCGAGATCGCGCTGGCGGATGTCGACGTTCTCATGCCAGGCCGCGATGTGGGGCGAGGCCGCCATCCGCAGAGCATGGACCCCGGGCAGGATACGATCGCCCGCAATCCCGCTCAAGCGGCGCACCGTCGCCGCGTCAGTCTCCCCGTCGAGACCAGCCTGAATCGGCTTCCAGTAGGCGCCGTCGAGCGCGGCAACAAGCGCGGCTGCAAATACCGTCTTACCGACATCCGTATCGGTGCCGGTAACGATGTAACCCTTGGGATTTCCGCCGCTCACGATGCGCGCCCCGACAGCTCCGCGCCGAGCGCCCGCACGAGATCGCTGACATCAGCCTCGTCGACGTTGAGCGTCAGCGATATGCGCAAGCGCGACGTGCCCGCCGGAACGGTGGGAGGGCGCACGCCGCGCACGTCGAAACCACGCGCTTGCAACGCAGCGGCGAGATCCATCGACCTCATCTCCTCGCCGACGATAACGGGCATGATGTGCGTACCGCTTGCAGCGAGCCCACAGCACTGATTGAGTTCTCGCCCGGCATGAGCGACGAGCCTTGCCAGGCGCTCGCGCCGCTCAGGTGCGTGGCGGCACAACGAAAGCGCCGCGCGCACCGTGGCGGCTTGAAGCGGCGGCGGCGCCGTCGAGAAAACGAACGCGCGCCCGCGATTGACGAGGAAATTGCAGAGCGTACGGCTGGCGCAGACCAGTCCGCCGGCCGCGCCCAGCGCCTTGCCGCAGGTGTGGAGCGAGATGACGTTCTCAGCCCCTTCCAGATGCGCCGCTAGACCTCGCCCGTCAGCGCCAAGTACGCCTGTCGCATGCGCTTCGTCGATCACCAGCATGCCATCGTGCCGCCGCGCGATTTCCGCGAGGTCGTCGACCGGCGCGATGTCGCCGTCCATGCTGTAGAGGCTTTCGACCGCAATCCACGGACGCCCGCGACCACCGCCCTCGCGCCAGCGCGTGATCGCCGCCTCGAAATCACCGGCGTCGTTGTGCCGGGCGGCAACGCACGTGGCCCGGCCATTGCGCATGCCGTCATGGGCGCTGGCGTGGATCAGTGCGTCATGCACGACGAGGTCGCCGCGCTGTGGAAGCGTCGAGAAGATCGCGAAATTCGCCATGAATCCGCTGGCGAAGAACAGCGCGGCCTCGCTGCCAAAATAGCTTGCGGCTTCGGCTTCCAGTATCTCGTGCTCGCGATGGTTGCCACGTAGCAGGCGCGATCCGCCCGAACCCACGGGCACACCGCGCTCGATAGCAGCAGCGACCGCAGCTCGAAGTTCAGGCGACTCGGCCAAGCCCAGATAGTCGTTGGAACTGAAATCGAGCCCCGTGCGCGGCACAAGCTGCCTCAGCCTGCCTTGCGCGGCCAGCTCGGCAAGTCCACGCTGGTGCTCAGCCGTCATGTCCTTGCCTTGCACCTTGGCCCGCCCCGGCAGGCAGCGGCATCGGCGCAATTCCGAGCCGGGCGAACAATGCGCCGTCTACGTCGTCGCCGGGGTTGCCGGTCGTCAGCAGCTTGTCGCCGACGAAGATCGAGTTGGCGCCGGCGAAGAAGCACAGCGCCTGCATCTCGTCGGTCATCTCGGTGCGCCCTGCCGATAGCCGCACGTAGGAGCACGGCAGCATAATGCGCGCGGTCGCGATGGTGCGCACGAACTCGATCGTATCGAGCTTATTTACCTTGGCCAGTGGCGTGCCTTCGATCGGAACCAGCAGATTGATCGGCACGCTCTCGGGATGCTCGGCGAGGTTCGCCAGCGTCACCAGCATGTCGACGCGGTCGCCCTGGCCTTCGCCCATACCGAGAATGCCGCCGCAGCACACTTTCATCCCTGCCGTGCGTACCCGCTCCAGCGTATCGAGCCGGTCCTGGAACGTGCGCGTGGTGATGATTTTGTCGTAGTAGGCCTCGGACGTATCGATATTGTGATTGTAGTAGTCGAGGCCTGCATCGGCGAGGCGCGTTGCGTCGTGATCGGTGAGCATTCCGAGCGTCATGCACGTCTCCATGCCGAGCCCCTTTACGCCCTCGATCATGCCGACCAGCGCATCCATGTCGCGGTTTTTGGGCTCACGCCACGCAGCGCCCATGCAGTAGCGGGTAGCGCCGGCGGCCTTGGCGTTGCGCGCTTCCTCGACGACGCGTTCGACTTGCATCAGCTTCGACGCCTTGAGCCCTGTCGAGTGATGCGCCGACTGGCTACAATAGCCGCAATCTTCCGCGCAGCCGCCGGTCTTGATCGAAAGCAGCCGGCTCATCTGAACTTGATTGGGGTCGAAATTCCTTCGATGGACGGTCTGCGCCGCAAATAGCAGGTCGTTGAACGGCGCGGTGTAGAGGGCCTGGGCCTCCTCACGCGTCCAGTCGTGGCGGGGACTCTGGGCCGAATAAGTGGTTCTGTCGACTGCCAATTGCATCCGTCGGCGCTCCCTGGCGCTGATAGCGATATCTAGGCGGGATCACTGCACTGGGCGGGCGGGCCGCGCAAGTCCCTCATCCGCAGTGGACAGGCGGGCCGGCTGAGGTTGCTTGGGCCAGGCTGGTGTCTGTTCGTACTCGAATACAGTCCCATAACGCCCTCACCGCACCCCCGCCGCCATCTCCTTCAGCGCCCGGCGGATCAATGCGGGCGTGGCGGCATCGCCCCCCAGTTCCTTGGATGCGGTCGCGACAGCCTGGCTTGCCTGGGCCGGTTGATAGCCGAGGTTGGTGAGCGCCGAGATCGCCTCGGCCGCAGCGTTACCCTCCGGCATCGCCGCTGCCACGCCACCGCCTGCCGCCCCGGCTGACGGCATATTGAGCCCGGCCACCGACAGCGCCGGCGCCTTGTCCTTCAATTCCAGCACGATACGCTGCGCCAGCTTCTTGCCGACGCCCGGTGTGCGCTCCATCGACGCCCAGTCGCCCAGCGCAATCGCGTTGGCCATCTCCTGCGGCGAAAGCGTGCCCAGCGCCGACAACGCCACCTTGGAACCGACGCCCTGCACGTTCATCAACGTGCGGAACCACGAGCGCTCGACCTCGCTGGAGAACCCGAACAGCCGGATCGCGTCCTCGCGCACGTGGGTATCGATCGCCAGTGTCGCGGCCTCGCCGAGCTTCAGGTTGCGCAGCGTCCGCGATGACGCCTGTACCTCGTAACCGACGCCGTTCACGTCGATCACGCAATGGCTCTCGCCGATCGCGTCGATGATGCCTTTGAGCTTGCCGATCATGGGTCCCTCCGGGACAGGCAGTGGGCAATAGGCAGTTGGCAGTAGCTATTGTCCATAGGTATCGCCCAACGCCTGCTGCCTACTCGCCATTACCAACTGCTTGATTCCCCGGTGGCTCGAATGACAGATTGCGATCGCGAGCGCATCGGCCTCGTCGGCGCTGTCGAACTTGGCTTTTGGCAGCAGGAAGCCGACCATTACCTGGATCTGCTTCTTGTCCGCATGTCCGGCGCCGACCACGGTCTTCTTTATAAGGTTGGGCGGATACTCCGCCACCCGAATGCCCTTCATGGCTGGCGCCAGCAGCGCCATGCCGCGAGCCTGCCCCAGCTTCAAGGTCGAGCGCGGGTTGTCGTTGACGAAGGTTTCTTCGACTGCGGCCTCGGCCGGCTTGAAGCTCGCCAACACCCCGCAGATGCCCTCATACAGCTCGCGAAGCCGATACGACAGCTCCTCGTCCTTGGTCGAGGTGATGTGACCGCTCGCCACGTACGTGAGCCGAACCCCGTCGGACTCGATCACGCCCCAGCCGGTGCGCCGCAGTCCCGGATCAATACCTATGATGCGAATCAGATTGCCCTTCATGCCTGCTCATAGCATACGAGCGCCGGATCGAGGTTCAGGCCGGGCCGGTATTCCACTGCGCCGACTGGGCTGCTCGCGCCCAAGCATTCAGGGCCAAGCCCAGGGAGAGACAATGCCCCGCCGTTTCCGCCAGATAGCTGCCGCTATCGCACTTGCCACCGCGACCGCTGCTCCGGCCGCCGCGCAACAACCAGCCGCGCCATTCTACCAGGGCAAGTCGATCACGATGCTGATCGGCTTCGGCTCGGGCGGCGGCAACGACATCTGGGCGCGTATGGTTGCCCGCCATATTGGCAAGCACATTCCCGGCAACCCGACGGTTGTCCCGCAGAACCTGCCCGGCGGTGGGGGTCTGCTGGTCGCCAACCAGCTCTACAACGTGTCGCCCAAGGACGGTACGGTGATCGCGCTGATCAATCGCGGCATTCCCATGGAGCCCTTGCTCGGCGGCATGGGCACGCAGTTCGATCCGCTCAAATTCAACTGGCTCGGCAGCCCCGACCGTGACACCGCGATCTGCGCGGCACGCACCGATTCGGGCGTCACCACGATCAAGCACCTGTTCGAGAAGGAGCTGATCATGGGCTCTACCGGCTCGGGCGCGGATTCGGCGATCTATCCGGAGTTCATGGGGCAACTGCTCGGCATGAAGTTCAAGGTCGTGAAGGGATACAAGGGCTCCAACGAAGTGCGTCTCGCGATGGAACGCGGCGAAGTCCAGGGCATCTGCGGCTCGAATGACTCGGTGATGAACTCCGACATCGCCCGCTCCGGCAAGATCACCGTTTTGTTCCAGGCGGGGCTAGCCCCCGATCCGCGCATGAAGGATGTCGCGTTGGGCTCGGATGGCGCGCGCACGGCGGAGGAAAAGCAGATCCTCGAGTTGTTCTTCATGCGCGCGGCGCTTGGCCGGCCGTTCGTGGCTCCCCCTGGCGTATCCGCGGAGCGTCTGGCGATCCTGCGCGGCGCATTCGATGCGACCATGAAGGATGCGGCGTTCGTGGCGGAAGCCGAAAAGCAGCACTTCTCGGTCGAGCCGATGAACGGCGACGAACTCGCCGCCAACGTGAAGCGCGCCTATGACATGCCACCCGACATCATCAAAAAGACGGCGGACGTGCTGGGCCGGGTTAGCGGCGCGGAAAAGAAAAAGTAGCCGCCTACTCTGCCGCGACAGCCCGTATCCCGCCCGGCAGCTTCAGTCCGCAACACTCGAACGCCGCCCGGGTCGCGGCCTTCTCGGCGTCGGTCAGCTCGAGTAGCGGCCGGCGCACCGGGCCGCCGGCTTGGCCGAGGAGCTCCTGCCAGTACTTCTGATGCGCGTAGGGTTTGCCCGGAGGCTTCGTTCGGGCAATCGCATGGCGCACGACATCGAGGCTATCGCGAACCTTGCGAGCTTCCTCGATCCTGCCGGCGAAAGCGAGATCGGTGTACGCGCGCATCCGCAGATCAACCTTCGTCTGCAGGGTGTAGGGCGGTGACGAGCACAAGTAGAGTTGCCAGCCGAGTTCGACGATGTTGTCGAACCATTCCTTCTCCGACGCTGTGGAAACGATGATCTTGTCGCCGGCAAGCTTGGTCAGCTTGGCGTACATCTCGCGCGGCACCGAATACTTGATCGCCACCACATTCGGGATGTCGGCGAGGCGCGCACAGAGTTCCGGGCTCATGAGATAGCCGTTGTCCGGATGGCTCCACAGCGCGATGCCGATATCCACTTGAGACGCGATGTACGTGTAGTATTCCAGCACACACTCATCATGCGCGTCGTGAAAATGCAGTGTCGGCGCATGCACCACGATGTAATCGCCGCCGATCGACTGCGCGAATTTTGCCAATTCGACCACCGTGTCGAGGTTTTGATCGGAAGCCGACAGGATCGTTTGCGCTTTGCCGCGCGGGCCGCCGCGCCGGGCTTCCTCGACCGCGATCTCCATGGTGCGCTTGCGCTCGGCCACCGACATCGAGAAGAACTCGCCCTGCTTGCCGGCGATGAACAGACCATCGATGGCGAGTTCATCCAGCCAATGGCGGATGTTGCGGCGCAGCCCTGCTTCGTCGATCGCCAAATCGCCCGGCGTGAATGGTGTCGCAGCGGCAGCCCAGATACCGCGCATGAATTGCCGCGCGTAGGCCTTGGCGTCGCTCTTGGAATAGTTCATCGGGGCCTCCCAGGCTGGGCAGGTAAGGTTGAATGCAGCAACCGTGGCCATTTCGCCGCACCAATTCGGCAACACGCAAAACTACGCCGCACGGCCAGCATTCTAAGGCAGGCATGCCACATTTTCATAGTGTAGGATATTCTGTATTGGTGCGTTGTCTGCTCACCTTGGGGCGCAACGAATTTTACCTAGTCCCGCCTTTCAGCGGGGTGGGGTTGCTTGTCGGGAGTACGGGAATGCTTGGCCGAGCCGTCGTCGTAACCGGTGCTGTTCTCCTGGCCACAGCCGCCGTGGCCCAAACGGCGGATAAGGTTCCCGACCAGCCAGAGGCCAAGCCTAACCCTGTTGCGACGGTCACCGCTCCTGCAAGACCATCGCCCCAACCAGCGGCCGCCGAGCCCGATCCGTTGACGCCGCCGGAGGTCGCGGGCCCGCCTCCTGTCGCGCCCGGCGCGCCGGTTGTTGCTGGACCTGCGCCAGCCGCTGTAAGCACGGACCCCTTTGTGCTCGAAGTTCGCCAGCGGCTCGCCTCCGGACGTGGCCGCGAATCCGGCTCCGACGTAGCTGACCGCGCCGGACTCGTCGCCTACTATGCGAACGATGCCGCCAAGCCGGTGTGGACGGCCGCCAGCGGCTTCAATGCCCGTGCCGACCGCGCCAAAGCCGAAATCCGCAAGGCGGACGACTGGGGCCTCAAGGCAAGCGCCTTCGATTTGCCCGCCGCCTTGCCGGCCGACGCATCGCCACAAGTCCGCGCCGATGCCGAGATCAAGCTGGGCCTAGCCGCCTTGAAGTATGCCCGGCACGCACGCGGCGGCCGTCTCGACCCGCAATCGGTCAGCAAGCTGCTCGACCGCAAGCCCAGGATCTACGACCCCAAGACCTTGATCGAAGCGCTTGCCGCAACCGAGGCGACCGACGCCTACCTGCGAGAGCTGCATCCCAAGCACGCGCAGTTCAAAAACCTGCGCAAAGCGCTCGCCGCCGCCCGCAATTCCACCGAGGCACCGCCACCGGTAGCCGAAACGGTGGCGGAACCGGCCCCCGTCAAGGGCTCCGCCAAGAAGCTGGCGACCCGCACCAAGTCCGACAGCAAGTCCGAAACGATCCAGCGGCTTGTCGTCAACATGGAGCGCTGGCGGTGGATGCCCGACGACCTCGGCGATTTCCACGTCATGAACAACGTGCCCGAGCAGATCACCAACACGGTCAGCAACGGCAAGATCGTGTTCACCGAGCGCATCGTCGTCGGCAAGACCGATACGCCGACGCCGAATTTCAGCGCCGACATGCAATTCGTGATCTTTCAGCCTGAGTGGGGTGTGCCGGGCGGCATCAAGAACAACGAGATTGCACCGTTGCTGCGCCGGGCAAGCACCAGCAACAGTGGTTGGTTCGGCGGCGGCGGCGAGCGTACGCCCTCGTCGGTCCTGGCGCGGCATGGCTTGCGCGTCAGCGTCAATGGGCAAGTCGTAAATCCCGACAGCATCAACTGGTCCACGGTCGACGTGAACCGGTTTAACTTCATTCAGCCCGCCGGCCCCACTAACGTGCTCGGTGTTGTGAAGTTCCGCTTCCCCAACAAGCACGACGTCTACATGCACGATACGCCGCAAAAGCATCTGTTCAGTGCCGGATTGCGCGCGTTCAGCCACGGCTGCATGCGCGTCCAGAACCCCGTGCGGTTCGCCGAGGTTCTGCTCGAGCACGACAAGGGCTGGCCGTCTGATCGTGTGCGCAGCATGGTTCCACGCGGCGGCGAGGTGAAGCTGACGAAGTCAATCCCGGTTCACAGCGTGTACTTTACCGCGATGGCCGACGCCGACGGCAAGGTGCGCACCGCCGGTGATCTCTACGGCATCGACAGCCGCATGGCTTCGGCGCTCGAAGGCCGGTCGGTGGCCATCGCCTCACGCGGCGAACCCGGAACCGCCGGTGGCGAGGTTGCCCAACGCGCGAGAGGCGAGCGGCAGGAACGGCCGAAAGTGCAGACCGCGCGTTCCTCGCCGTCGTCGAACCCGTTCGCGGGCCTGTTCGGGAATTGATCGCAACCTCGGGGTCAGACCTGCGGGGGCTGGCCCTGCGCTGAATCAATACGACTTGGGTAGCCCGAGCACGCCGTGACCGATAAAGGCTAGAATCAGGTTGGTCGAGATCGGCGCGATGCGCTGGATGCGGGCGTGGCGCCACTTGCGTTCAATGTCGAATTCGCGCGCGATGGCAAAACCGCCGTGGGTCTGCATGCAGGCTTCGCCCGCGTTCCATGCCGCTTCCGCCGTCAGCAACTTCGCGATATTCGCCTCTTCGCCGCATGGCTCGCCAGCGTCGAACTTCGCCGCCGCCATGCGCACGAACTGGTCTGCCGCGCGCCACTCCGCATACGCCTTCGCGATCGGAAACTGGATGCCCTGGTTTTGGCCGATCGGCTTGCCGAACACCACGCGATCCCTAGCATAGGCCGTCGCCTTACCGAGGAAGAACCGCGCATCCCCCAAGGACTCGTGCGAAATCAAAATTCGCTCTGAGTTCATGCCGTCGAAGATGTGGCGCAACCCCTTGCCTTCCTGCCCGATCAGGTTCGCCACGGGCACGCGCATGTTCTCGAAGAACAGCTCGTTGACCTGGTGGTTCACCATCGTATCGATCGGCCGGATCGTGAGCCCCTTGCCCAGGGCATCGCGGATGTCGACGAGCAGAACCGAAAGTCCGTCCGTGCGCTTTCCACCAGCCTCGACCGGTGACGTGCGCACCAGCAGCGTCATCAGGTCCGAGTGCAACGCGCGTGATATCCAGACCTTCTGACCGTTGACGACGTAAGCGTTGCCGTCGCGCACCGCTGTGGTCTTGAGGCTTGCAGTATCCGACCCCGATGTCGGCTCCGTCACGCCGAACGACTGGAAGCGCAGTTCGCCGGTTGCAATGCCTGGCAAATAGCGTGCCTTCTGCGCCGCTGTGCCGTGCCGCACTAGCATTTTCATCATGTACATTTGCGCATGGCAGGTCTCGGCTTCGCAGCCCGATGCGTGGATCTCCTCCAAGATCACGCCGCCCGCTCGAAGGGCCATGCCCGCGCCACCGAACTCTTCCGGGATCAGCGCTGACAGATAGCCCGCCTTGGTCAGCTCGCTCACGAACGCGGTCGCGTATGCGCCGGTGTCCTCCAGGCCGCGCCAATAGGCGCTGGGATAGTCGCGGCAGATCGCGCGCACGGCATCGCGGATCTCGGGATAGTCCTCGCCACCTGACAAAGCCGTGCTCATGCGTGCGCCGCCGTCTTTTGGGCCGCGCGCATCCGCGCCAGCGTACCGCCGGTCTTGATCGAGCCCGGCAGCGGATGGCCGACGATATCCTCGGCAAGTTTCGCGCATTCGATCAGCGCATCGAGATCGACGCCGGTTTCGATGCCCATCTCGTCGCATAGGAAGACGAGATCCTCGGTGCACACATTGCCCGCCGCACCCGCATTGCCAGCAAACGGGCAACCACCAAGCCCCGCCACCGCGGCGTCGTAGTGCGTCACGCCTATTTCGAGACCAGCAAACGCATTGGCGACCCCGAGGCCACGCGTATCGTGCAGATGCAGCGACAGCTCGATATCGGAAAACTTCTCGCGGACCGCGCCGACAACCCGCTTGATCGACAGCGGCGTCGCCCACCCCATCGTGTCGGCGAGCATCACGTATTTCAGTTTGACGTCGTTCTCCCGCGCGGTGTCGAGCAACATGCCGACGATCTCGACGACGCGGGTCACCGGCACGTCGCCTTCGAAGTTGCAGCCGAACGCCGCCATGATGCCCCCGCGCTCGACGGGAACGCCCAGCTCCTTGAACCGCGTGATGATCTTCTGGTTGTCGGCCTGTTGCTCAGCGATCGAGCGGTTCTGATTGCGCTTCTGGAACGTCTCCGATGCCGCAATCCCGTACGAGCCACGCAGATCGAAACGCCCCGTCGCGCGCGCCCGTTCAAAACCCTGCTGGTTGAGCCACAGCGCGCGATAGCTGACACCGGACGCGGGCTTGATGCCTGCAGCCACCGCCTCGGCATCGGCCATGCCCGGAACCAGCTTCGGGTTCACGAACGAAACGATCTGTATCGTCTTGAGCCCCGTCGCCGACAGCGCGTCGATCAGCTCGATCTTGCGCGCGGTCGAGATGGGGCCCTTCTCGTACTGAAATCCCTCACGCGGGCCTTCCTCGAGAATATCGATGCGTTTCGGCAGGCTAGGCACGGGCTCATCCTTTGCGGTGGCTCAATTGAGTGGCCTATTCTTGCGCCACGCCCGGCACTCGTGCAACCGTCGGCCAACCCCACCAAGGAGGACAGCCATGATCGAGATGCGTATGACCGGGCGCGCGGCGCTCGTCACCGGCGGCAGCAAGGGCATCGGCCGCGCTATCGCCACCAATTTCGCCAAGGCCGGCGCCAGCGTCGCCATCGTCGCGCGGCGCCAGCCCGATCTCGAGGAAGCGCGCGCCACCATCATCGCAGCCGCCGGGGGATCGGCGAAGGTCGTCGCCATTTCAGCCGATGTCAGCACGGGGCCGGAATGTACCCGCGCGTTCAAGTCGGCCGAGGCGGCGTTTGGTAAAGTCGATGTGCTCGTCAACAACGCCGGCACCTCGCGCGCAATACCGTTCGCTACGGTCACAGACGAGATGTGGCAGGAGGACTTCGATCTGAAGGTGTTCGCTGCTATCCGCCTCTGCCGGCTCGCCATGCCCGGCATGGAGAAGCGCAAATGGGGCCGGATCATCAACATCCTCAACATCGGCGCGAAGGTGCCCCGCGCCGCCAGCGTGCCGACGTCGGTGTCGCGCGCGGCGGGCCTTGCCCTCACCAAGGTGCTCGCCAACGAAGGCGCACCGCACAACATCCTGGTCAACGGCCTGCATGTCGGGCTGATCAAGAGCGAGCAACACGACCTCCGTGCTGGCCCAGGTAAGAAGTGGCCGACGATCGATGCCATGTACGGCGAGTTGGCGGGAAAAGTCCCGTTGGGGCGCGTCGGTGAAGCGGAGGAGTTCGCCAACATCGCGCTGTTCCTGGCATCCGATGCCGGGAGTTATGTGACGGGTACGACGATCAACGTCGATGGCGGTATGTCGCCGGTCGTGTGAACGCGGCTGCGTATGCGCAGCCGGCCTTTGCCCGAACATCTCAAGACATGGAGCACCAGCCATGACGACCGAACCCGTACTGAAGATCACTAACCAGGGTCGCGTGCGATTGCTCACGCTGAACCGGCCCGACCGGCGCAACGCGCTGTCCAAGGAGCTCAAGTCGGCGCTGGCGAACGCTCTGATCGAGGCCGACTTCGACCGCTCGGTCTCGATCGTTGCCATCACGGGCGCTGGAAACACGTTCTGCTCCGGCGCCGACCTCAAGGACGCGCGCAGCGCCGACGAGGACGGCGGCCGCTATCGTGGCCCGCTCGCCGAGGTCGAACGCAGCATGTTCGAGCTGATGATCGATTCGAAGAAACCGCTGATGGCGATCCTCAATGGCCCCGCCGTCGCGGGGGGCTGCGAGCTGGCCTTGTCGTGTGATCTGCGTGTTGCCGCCGACACGGCGTTCTTCGCACTGCCCGAAGCCAAGCGCGGGATGGGCGCGCACATGGCATCGGTAATGCTGCCGCAAATGGTGCCGTCGGCGATTGCCATGGAATGGCTTTACACCGGCCGCAAGATCGAGTTGGCCGAAGCGGAGCGCTGGGGCCTCGTCAATCGCATCGCACCGCCCGACAACCTGATGGACGTGGCGATGAAACTCGCCGGCGAGATTGGGGAGAACGCACCGCTCTCTCTGCAGCGCATGAAGCTGACCTTCCGCAAGGCCTGGGGCACGCCGCTCCACGCGGCGGTACGTCTCGATGTCGGCCCCGACGTCTACGCCTCCGAAGACCGCAAGGAAGGCGCCCGCGCCTATCTCGAAAAGCGCGCGCCGAAGTGGGAAGGGAAGTAGCGCGTGGGAAGGGGGCTTCTCCCTCCTGCCGAAGGCAGGCAAGCATCGAGGGTCTGCCCCCGCCTGTACGCGACAGGTGTTGCTTAAGGACAAGCGCCCTGGTGAAAGTACTAAGAGAGGGTCAGACCCGCAGGGGCTAACCCTGGCGATCTGAACATCACCCCCACTACGAGCCCCGACATGACCGACACCCCCGCCCAAAAGCAGCTCAAGGCCGGCATCGTGCCGGTCACGGCGTTCGAGCAGAATTGCACGCTGGTGTGGGACGAGGATACCAAGCACGGCGTTGTCGTCGATCCCGGCGGGGACGTGCCGCGCATCCAGGGTGCGATCAAGCAGGTTGGCCTGAAGGTGGACGCGATCCTGCTCACCCACGGGCATATCGATCACGCGGGTGGAGCCACCGAGCTGAAAGAGCTGCTGGGTGTCGAGATCATCGGCCCGCACATCGCCGACAAATTCCTGCTCGACGATCTCCCCAACAACGCCAAGCGCTTCGGTCTGACTGGCCGCGCGGTCACCCCGGACCGCTGGCTCACCGAAGGCGAGACCATCGAGATCGCCGGCCGTGCGTTCGAGATCTTCCATTGCCCCGGACACTCGCCGGGCTCGGTCGTGTTTTTCAGCAAGCAGCAGCGGTTAGCGCTGGTCGGCGACGTGTTGTTTTCCGGCTCGATCGGCCGCACGGATTTCCCGTACGGCGATCACGCCGCTCTGATCGATGGCATCATGCGTAAGTTGCTGCCGCTCGGAGACGACGTGGCCTTCATCTGCGGCCACGGCCCGACCAGCACGTTCGGGCAGGAACGGAAATCAAATCCGTTCCTACAGGGCTGACAACGATGCTTCAGCGGTTCCCTTAGCCCCCGGGCTTCATGTACTTAGCCATCGCCTCGATCACGTTCGGCGGCTGCTCCATCATCTCCACGAACGCCTTGAGCACGTCGGGTCCGGAGATGTACTCCATGTCGATCTGCGCCTTCTTCGCGTCGGCCTGGAACGCCGGATCACCGATCGTTTTGGCAAGCGCCTCGCGCAAAATCTTGATCCGCTCCGCCGGCACGCCCGGCCGCACGGCAAAGGCGCGCCCGATCTGAAGCGGCGTACCACGGATCGCCATCAGCGACTTGCCGACCGCGTCGTCCGTCAGCGTCTCGTCAATCGGCAGATCGTTGAAACCCGGCACCGGCGCCCGGGCCCGCACGATCGGCCTGACGGCACCGCGGTCGACGCCGTTCTTGATCGTATTGGCGAGCGCCGCCCATACGTCGACTTCCTTGCGCTCGACGGCGAGCAGGATATCGCTGTTGGCGGCATAGCCGGAAACGAGCTTGAACTTGGCGCCCGCGAACTCCTTCAGCAGCAGCGGCATATCGTGCGCGTTCGAGCCGGGGCCTGTCGTTCCAACGATCAGCTCCTTGCCGGAGTCCTTGAAGTCCTTGAACGTCTTGTACGGAAGGTCCGCGCGGATCGCGAGCATCGACCCGTCCGGCCCCGACGAACCCAGCCACTCGAACTTGCGCAAGTCGAAGCGAACTTGCGGCAGCTTCGCAAGCTGCGCCAGCGCCACGTTCGAGTTGGCCGCTAGAATCGTCAAGCCATCGGGCTCGTTGACGTTGAAGACATTGCCGGTCGCTACAAGATGCGCACCGCCCGGCATCTGCACCTGGATCACGTTCGGGTTGCCCGGAATATGCTTGCCAAGATGCGTGCCGACAATCTGCGCGGCATTGGTGAGACTGCCGCCCTTCGCGCCGATCACGATCGACACGGTCTTGCCCTTGTAGAAGTCGGCCTGCGCCTGCGCCCCGGTCGTCGCGAACGCGGCGAGCAGCGCTCCGGTTAGCGCCGCTGCAATTCTTGATCCTCGCATTAGTTCCTCCTCCTCTATTTCCCGTGTTTTCTTCAGCATGCCACGTTGGCGCAATCTTAGCACGCAGGTACTCGTCCGCACGCGCGAAAGGGCTGGCCGCAGGGCCAGCCCTTTCAACTCTCGCCAACCTGGCAGACGGTCCTACAGCGTCTTCTTGCGCTGCTGGATCATCATGTAGGTGTCGTAACCGTTCTCCGAAAACTGCTGCCACAGATAGGCATCGGAGCGGAACGCCTTCATGTGTTCGTAGGTTGTCTTGAAGTCCGCATTTTTTGCCGAATATTCGGCATAAACCTCGTTGGCCGCCCCGAAGCAGGCATCGAGCACCGGCTCGCTGAACGGACGAAGCTGGGCGCCAGCCGCATAGAGCCGCTTCAGCGCGGCCGGGTTCTGCACGTCGTACTTGGCCATCATGGTGGTGTTGGCGAGCGCGGCGGCGCTGCGCACGATCGCCTGATAGCTCTTGGGCAGGCTGTTCCACTTGTCCGTATTAGTGAAGACGTGCAGCATCGCGCCGCCCTCCCACCAGCCCGGATAGTAGTAGTACTTTGCCACCTTCTGGAAACCGAGCTTCTCGTCGTCGTAGGGGCCGACCCACTCCGCCGCATCGATGGTGCCCTTCTCGAGCGAGGGATAGATGTCGCCGCCGGGGATCTGCGAGGGCACGACTCCGAGCTTCTGCAGCACGGTGCCGGCGAACCCGCCGATCCGCATCTTGAGACCCTTGAGATCGTTGGGCGTGTTGATCTCCTTGCGGTACCAGCCGCCCATCTGCGCGCCGGTGTTGCCGGCCGGCAGAGCGTAGATTTTGTGCTTGGCGTAGAACTTGTTCATCAGGTCGATGGCGCCGCCCTCGTAGTGCCAGGCGTTCTGCATGCGCGCATTGAGCCCGAACGGCACGGCGGTGCCGAACGCAAACGTCGGGTCCTTGCCCCAGAAATAGTAGGACGCCGTGTGGCACATCTCGACGCTGCCGTTGGTGACGGCATCGGCGGCCTGCAGCGGCGGCACGATCTCGCCGCCAGCGAACACCGTGATCTGGAACTTGTTGTCGGTCGCCTCCGCCACCGCTTTGGCGAACGTTTCGGCTGCGCCGTAGATTGTGTCGAGGTTCTTCGGGAAGCTGGACGTGAGGCGCCACTTGATCTCGGGCGCCGACTGCGCGATGGCAGGAGCCGCAACCGCGGTCGCCGCGGCGCCTACGCCTCCCGCACCAGCGGTCTTGAGGAACTTGCGTCGATCGACTTTAGCCATGCTCTTCAATCTCCTCCCATGCCCGCAAACGGGCTTATGACGCCGGCTCCGCCCAAACAGAGGTTAAGCCCCGACGTACGTGCACTTATACATCGGCCTGGACGCAGCCAATAGAGCCCTCGCGATGCTATCGACCAAAGTCTCAAGCACATGCACCATATTCGAAATTCCGCGGCCAAAGACCTGGCAAGGATGCTGTTATCCCCGGTTCGTGCTAGGTCCCCGGTAGCTGTCGAACCATTCGGTGACGTCCATTGGAACGGTTTGGTGCAGCGAAAACATGGCAAAGTACCCGGCTGACCAATGCCCGACACGACAACAAGAGAGTTCGAGATCCGTCCGACACCCGATGACCCCCGGCTATCGGTCGACGTCGAAGGAATCGATCACGAGGGGCGTACGATCACGACGGCGGTCGTGACCGAGCGCCCGCTGACCTTGTTCCTCAATGCCCGAGAGATCGTCACCATGATGACGATCGGCGACCACCCCGACCTTCTCGCGGTCGGCTATCTGCTCAACCAGAACATGCTCAAGTCCGACGACGAGATCACTGCCATCGACTACGAGCCGGACATTGAAACCATCGTCGTGCGCACCCGGCGCCAGACCGACTACGAAGAAAAGCTCAAGAAGAAGGTGCAGACCTCGGGCTGCGCGCAAGGGACCGTGTTCGGCGACCTCATGGAAGAACTCGACAAGATCGAGTTGGCGCCCGGGGCGCGGCTCAAGACCTCCTGGCTCTACACCCTGACTAAAAAGATCAATACCGAGCCAAGCCTCTATCTGAAGGCCGGGGCAATTCACGGCTGCGTGCTGTGCGAGGGAGACAAGCCGCTGGTCTACATGGAGGACGTCGGCCGCCACAACGCCGTCGACAAGATCGCTGGCTACATGTTCACCAAGGGCATTTTGCCCGAAAACAAGATCTTCTACACGACCGGCCGCCTCACCTCCGAGATGGTGATCAAAACCGTCAAGATGCGCATCCCGATCCTCGTCTCTCGCTCCGGCTTCACCGCCTGGGGTGTCGAGCTCGCACGCAAGGCGGGGCTGACGCTGATTGGCCGCGCACGCGGGAAACGTTTCGTGGCGCTGTCGGGCGCCGAGCGCATCGTGTTCGACGCCGACCTCGCGCAGATGGGCGACGAGGACAGGAAACACGCGCGGAAAGGTAGCGTCGTGGAGGCGGCGGATTAAGCCATGGGCTGCGACAACGAAATCACCGGCATCATCCTCGCCGGCGGCCTTTCCCGGCGCATGTTTGCTTCGGGTCGCTCCGGCGCAAGCGCCGACGCTCCGGCCGGCGACAAGGGCCTGCTGGACATCGCCGGCAAACCGATGCTGGGGCATGTCATCGAGCGCCTAGCCCCCCAAGTCGGCACCATCGCCATCAACGCAAACGGTGATCCCGCGCGGTTCGCGCCGTTCGGTTTGCCCGTCGTACCCGACACAATCGACGGCTTCGTCGGGCCGTTGGCGGGCGTGCTCGCCGGACTGTTGTGGGCGCGCACGAACACGCCTGATGCACGCTGGATCGCCAGCGCCTCGGCCGACGCGCCATTCGTGCCGCCTGACCTTGTCGCGCGCCTACGCGCTGCTGTCGAAATGCGTGGTAACGCCATCGCCATCGCGCAATCGAGCGGTGGGCTGCAGCCCGTGATCGGCCTTTGGCCATTGGCGCTTGCCGAGGATCTCGACGCCGCGTTGCGCGGTGGCCTGCGCAAGGTGCTGCACTGGACAGACAAACACGGTACCGTGCCGGTAGCATTCGATCATTTCGACGTCGCCGGCACTAGCGTCGATCCGTTCTTCAACGCCAACACGCCTGAAGAGCTGGCCGAAGCGCGTCGTCTGATGGCGGAGATGGGCCGGTCATGAACGTTGCGCCTCGGCATAATCGCCCTCCGGGCGATTGCGAGGGGCCTCGCCCCTCACGCTCCCCGACCAGGGGCGTAGCCCCTGGACCCGCTCTTCGAGGCAGGGTTCCCAAAGGGCAATGCCCTTTGGCGGGGTCAAGGGGCAGAGCCCTTTGCCTAACGCTCACCAAACCCTCACGTTAGGTGCAGCATGACCACTCCTCCGATCATCGGCGTCGCCGGCTGGAAGAACTCCGGCAAGACGACGCTCGCGACCCGCCTCATCGCCGAGTTCACCGCACGCGGTTTGCGCGTCGCCAGCGTGAAGCACGCGCACCACGCCTTCCAGATCGACGACGGCGACACCGACAGCGCTCGCCACCGCCGCGCCGGCGCGGCCCAAGTCGCCATCGTATCGGCCGAACGCTGGGCGCTGGTCAGCGAGCTACGCGGTGCACGCGAGCCGAGCTTTGCCGAAGTGATCGCCGCGTTGGCCCCATGCGATCTCGTCGTCATCGAAGGCTACAAGACCGAGCCGATTCCGAAGATCGAGGCGCGCCGCTCGGCGGCGAAGGAGAAGCGCCCGTTGTCGCGCGGTGATCCCACGGTGATCGCGGTCGCAGCGGATCATGCCGTCGAAGGCGAGAGCGTGCCGGTGTTTGCGTTGGACGATATCGCTGGGATCGCGGATTTCGTTGCGGGGCATTTGAAGCTCGGAACGGGAGCCCGGTGATGTCCGCCACAGGGTTATTTTCGCCTTCCCCACCTCCTGCGTCCCGGGACAAGCTCTCCGACCGTGAGGTCGGAGCGCGCAGAGCCGGGGTTTTCCCGCAAGAATTTCTGGGCAAGGCCGCGGTTCTCCGCGCTACGCGCTGCGCCCGGGGACGCAAATGGATAGGGTGGATGCAACTCGCATTCTGCGTCATTGTTGCACTGCTGGCCTGCTTTGTCTGTGCAGGGAGCGCAATCGCGCAGAAGCCCGCCGAGAAGCCCCGTGTGCCACCCGGTGTTGATCCCGGCGGCGTCGCGGTCGCGATCATCGGAAGCGGTATTGATTACACGAAACCCGAAATCGCAAAACGCCTCGCTCGGGACGGCGAAGGCGAGATCATCGGCTGGGATTTCGTGGATAATGATCGGCGACCGTATAACCCGTGTACGGAGGCGGTTTCAGTCTGCAGCATCCCTAGATTTAGCCCGTCGGCATCAAGCCGGATGATTGTCATGCGGGCCTCAACGGCAATGCCCCAAAGCATGGTCGCTGCCGTCGGGATGAGCACATCTACGCCGGCGCGAATTGTACTCGTCGCATTCGACCGACCGCCACCTCTACAGTTCTTGCGAGAAGCTGCACGGCAGTATCCGCATCTCCTCTTCGTGGGAGCCACAGCGTTCTCTCGCGAAGATCCCAGGCAGACCATTCTGCAAGAAGCTAACATGCTTGCGCTTCGCGTCGAACCGGATGCCATGCACCCGGGCCTGGACGAGAATTTGATCGCCGCTGGGGTGGCCGAGCATGCAGCCAAGTGTCTGACTATGTCCCAAAAGACCAATCCAAGCGAACTCGTCACCTGCGCACTCAACGCTTTGCGCTACGCCATTTCTCCCACCCGACCGTAGGGCGCGCAATTAAGTTGCGCAATGCGCCGTCGAACCCGAAATGGGCGGAATACGGATCTGCTTATTGCGCCCTATACCGTCACCTTCCGACGCACCATCACCTTCGACAGGAACGCCAGTGTCTGCGCCTCCGCCGCCAATCCCGCCTCGTTGAACACCGCATCGAGATCGTCGATCGCGTATTGCCTGAAATACGGCTCGTGAAACCGCACCGGAAACGCCTCCAACAAACCATCCCAGCGCGGACGATCGCCCATCTGCAGACTGTCGATGAACACCAGCATTCCGCTCGGCTTCAACACGCGCGCCATCTCCGCTGAAACGCGGCGGCGCACGTCGGGCGGCAGCTCGTGGAACAGGAAGATCGCCGTTACGATATCCTGGCTGGCGTCCGCCAGCGGGATCGCCTCGACGTTCCCTGCGATGCAACACGCCGGCCGCAGTGGCCGCATGTGCTGGGCGGCCTCGGCGAGATAGGCCGGCGACAGATCGATGCCCGTCAGCCGCAGCGCCGGCCACGCGAGCCGCGCCTGCCGGAGAAACCGCCCGGTGCCGCACGCCACGTCCAGCATCGCCAATTTGCGCTGATCGCGCCCAGCGATCTCGGCCGCGATCGGACCCAGCGCCGCGCGCCGCATCGCGTTGGCCGCACCATAGAACAGCGTCTCGACCTGCACGTCGTAAATCCGCGCCGAACGCTCGGAGAGATAGCCGCCACTCTGAAAATGAAAATCCTGCGCATAGTAATCTGGAACTGCGTCGACGCCCGGCTCCTCACGCACACTGTCCGCTTCCTCCGATGCGCGCCGAGCAAGTGCTCCAGGTAGATCGTCGAACATCGCGCGCAACCGGTCGACGTGTTGGACGAACGATTGTGGCTCGGCATCCATCGGCGGATAAAGCCCGCGCCGCGCGGCTTCGGCATCGGCGAGGAACAGGTTCGCCAGCGCAACCATCAATTCCTGCTGCGTCGGCACGGGGCGCTTCGGGCGATAACCCGGCTTCTGGCCGAACCGCCGCGCTTGCACCTCCATCAGCCGGTTGACGCCGTAGAACCAACCGAACCGCGCGGCGTTCGTGGCAAGCTGCGCGCCCATTGCGAGGGGATTGCTCATGCCGAATCCTCGACTCTTCCGCCTCGATACTGCCAGCGTGATTGGGTACGGATATCACGTCAGGTCATTCAACCGAACCCGTCCGAGGAGCCCCCTTCATGTCGCGCTATAGAAACATCGTCGTCCTTACAGGATCGGGCATTTCAGCCGAAAGCGGCATCGCCACCTTCCGCGACAAGGACGGCATCTGGGCCAAGTACGACATCGAGGAAGTCGCCACGCCCGAGGCATTCGCTCGCAATCCGGTCAAGGTCCACGAGTTCTATAATATGCGCCGTCAGGGGCTGCATGGCGTCGAACCGAACAAGGCGCACTTCGCTCTGGCGCGTCTGGAGCGCGAACACCTGCCCAAGGCCGGCTGCACCTTCTCGATCGTCACCCAGAACGTCGACAACCTGCACGAGGCCGCGGGCTCGCGTAACGTGATCCACATGCATGGCGAACTCCTGCGCGGACTATGCGCGAAATGCAGCGCGCGGTTTCCCTGGGAGGAGGACATTTCGACGGCGTCCACGTGCCCCGGCTGCAACACGACCGGCGGCGTCAGGCCCGACATCGTGTGGTTGGGCGAGGTGCCCTATCACATGGAGCGGATCGCACTGATGGTGCGGAACGCCGACTTGTTCATCTCGATCGGCACCAGTGGAACAGTGTATCCCGCCGCTGCCCTCGTTGGTGGTGCACGCCGGGCAGGCGCCCATACGGTGGAACTCAATCTCGAACCGTCCGACGGCGTCTCGCTGTTTCACGAGGCGATCCACGGCAAGGCTGGCGACGTCGTACCGGTTTTTGTCGAGCGGATTTTGAGTGGGGTCTGACCCCATCTTACGGCATGCGACACCGAACCGTTGGGGGCGAGGATGGGGTCAGACCCCAGGCCCCAACGTAGCGATTTCAGCACAAAACAAACGGCCTGAGGTCTGACCCCGACGGCATGCCATTGCCAGCCGCGTCCACCGGCGATAGACCCCGATCATCATCATCGCGGTGGGGCACCAGTACATGACCAATCTCGACCAATCAGCCTCGGGCATCGGCCTCACCGACCGTTTCCTGCTCGACCCCTACATGGACTGGGCGAACGGCGAGGGCATTCCTGTCCACCTGGATTTCGGCCACGACCTGCTCGCGCTGGAAACCAGCCCCTGGGCCCGCTACGACGCGCGCGGATGCTTTGCCCACACGCACGGCCGCGGCGACTTCATGGCCAACTACGTGATCGAGGTCGAGCCCGGCAAGAAGACCGCACCCGTAAAGCATCTCTACGAAGCGTTCTTCTACGTGCTCGAGGGGCACGGCTCGACCACGGTGACGCTGCCGGGCGGAGAGACGCGCACGTTCGAATGGGAGCCCAAGGCGCTGTTCGCGGTGCCGCTCAACTGCACCTACCAGATCTTCAACGGTTCCGGCCAGAACCGCGCACGCGTCAGCTGCACCAACGACGCGCCGCTGACGATCAACCTCTATCACAACCTCGATTTCGTGTTCGCCAACCCATTCGAGTTCCCCGAGCGCTCGGGCGCTGCGAAACACTTCGAGGGCGAGGGCGAGCACCAGACCTATCTGCGCGGCGGCAATATCACGTCGACCCAGAACATCTGGGAGACGAACTTCGTCCACGACCTCACGAGCTTCAAACTCTACGACCTCGAGGCGCGCGGCAAAGGCTCGCGCAACGTCGCGTTCATTCTCGCTGATGGTACGATGCATGCGCATACGTCGGAGATTCCTGCGGGCCGGTACAAGAAGGCACACCGGCACGCAGCGGGAACCCACGTCCATGCCGTCGATGGGGAGGGCTACTCGCTGCTGTGGCATGAGGGCGACGAGGAGTGGAAGGAGTTCCCCTGGAAGCACGGCTTCATGTACACGCCGCCGTTCTGGATGTTCCACCAGCACTTCAATACGGCGCCCAAGCCCGCGCGCTATCTTGCCTGCAGCCAGGGCAGCCGACGCTATCCGTTCATCGCGCTTCGCCGCCGTAGCGCGGAGGGTGGCGGCATGGTCTCCGTCCAGCAAGGCGGCCGGCAGGTGGAGTACGAGGATCAGGACCCGCGCATTCACCGTAAATGGCTGCAGGCACTCAAGAAGACCGGCGTGAAATCCGATATGGGCGACGTGTTCGACGAACCCGCGCTGCTCGCCATGAAAGAGGCCGATCTTGCGGGCCCGATCCGTACGCCTAAATCGATCGGGCCGGCGGTGTGACAGCATTCCCTTTGTCCTGGTGCGGTGAGAGGACAGAGTGAGGGGCAGCAATGGCTCGTGAGGGGTAGTATCCGCACGACATTGGTAAATGCGTACGTTTTGGGCTTGAATGGCGGGAAGATGGTCGCAGGATCTGGAGAGCGCCATGGAAGACGTTTCGATCAAGCAAGCCAAGGAGCACTTGGAAGAGCTGCTGGCTCGCGCCGCCGAAGGAGAGGAAGTGCGAATCACGGATCCGAAACTCGGGACGATCAAGCTGCAGGTGATCGAGCCGGCGGCGAAACGGAAAGTGAAGCGTGTTCCAGGACGCCTTGCAGCCACCCACAAGGTGCCCGAAGGCCTGTTTGATCCTCTGCCGGAGGACGAATTGAAGCGTTGGACCGGAGAAGACCGGTGAAGCTGTTGCTGGACACGCATGTCCTCTTTTGGTGGTGCATCAAGCCGACAGAGCTTTCGACGCAGGCTAGGCTTGCCATAGAAGACACTGCGGAAATTTTTGTGAGCGCCGCTTCCGCTTGGGAGATCGCCACCAAAGTGCGCATCGGAAAGTGGGACGAAGCCAGGGATATCGCCGAACGGTTTACGGCGCATCTTGCAGCGGAAGAGTTCGACGAGCTGCCTGTCCGCGTCGTGCACGGCCGCCACGCCGGCCTGATGCCCGGAAAACACAAAGACCCCTTCGATCGACTCATTCTTGCGCAGGCGTTGATCGAAGGGATGACAATTGTAACCGCCGATCCAAAGCTCTCTGATTTCGGCGCTCCTGTAATCTGGTGACGTGAGGGCCCCCCTGCCAGTGGAACTACCCCATGATCGACGTCATGTTCGGCTCGCTTGCGGCGATGCTGTCGAGCCCGAAAATGATGGGCGTGATGCTCATCGCCGTGCTGATCGGGCTTGTCGTCGGCGCCACGCCCGGCATCGGCGGCCGGCTGTCGATCGCGCTTGCCATTCCCTTCATTTACGGCTGGGAGATGAAGCTCGGCGCGGTGTTCCTGCTCACCATGCACGCGGTGAACGGCACGAGCGGGCAGATTTCCTCGATTCTGTTCGGTGTACCCGGCGACGGCGATGACGCCGCGACCACCGTCGACGGCTACCCGATGGCTCAGAAGGGCGAGGCGGGCCGCGCGCTGGGCGCATCGATCACCGCGTCGGGCGTCGGCGGCATCATCGGCGCCATCGTGCTCGCGCTGATGATCCCGGTAATCGAGCCCGTCGTGCTCGCGTTCAGCCCTGCGGAGTTCTTCCTGCTGGCGCTGCTCGGCATCACTTTCATCGCGTTCCTGTCGGGTGGCGGCAGCATCTTCAAAGGCATCATCGTCGGCCTGTTCGGCATGATGCTGGCGACGATCGGCATGGACCCGACAACCGGCACACCCCGCTTTGCCGGCGAGCTGATGTTTCTGTGGGACGGCATGAGCCTCGTCACTGCCGTACTCGCTATCTTCGCGATCCCCGAGATGATCGCGCTGGCCGCACGCGGCGGCTCGATCTCCACCGTCTCGCCGGAAGCTGCGAAGTTTACCACGCGTCAGCTTTTCGAAGGCGCAATGGAGGTGCCCCGCCACTGGTGGTTGACGCTGCGCACCTCGATCATCGGCGCCGTCATCGGCATGATTCCGGGCCTGGGTGGCTCAGCGGCGGCCTGGATGTGCTACGGCCACGCGGTCTCGACGTCCAAGACGCCGGAGCGTTTCGGCCACGGCGCCGTCGAAGGCGTGATTGCGCCGGAAACCGCGAGCAACGCGAAGGAAGGGGGTTCGCTGCTTCCCACACTATTCTTCGGAATCCCCGGGTCCTCCGGCATGGCGGTCATGCTTGGCGCGTTCCTGATCCTGGGCATCCAGCCGGGGCCCGCGATGCTGGAGAAACATCTCGATCTCGTGTGGACGCTGATCTGGGCGCTGGTCGTCGGCAACCTGATCGCGGTGTCGATCCTGTTCTTCGTGACGCGCTGGGTGGCGCGGCTCGCGTTCGTCGATGGCGCGATGCTGGTGCCGTTCATTCTTGTGCTGGCTGTGCTCGGCAGTTTCGTCAGCGAAGGACAGTGGCAGAACCTCGTCGTGTTGCTCGCCTTGAGCGTGATCGGCTACGGCCTGCTGCGCTTCAACTGGCCACGCGCGCCGTTCGTGATCGGGCTGGTGCTTGGCAAGATTGCGGAGGATTCGCTGCACAAGGCGCTGGGGCTGTGGGGTATGGGCTTCTTCCTGCGCCCGTTGTCGCTCGTCCTGATCGGCATGATCGTGGCAACGATCGTCTATGCCGTCTACGCGAGCATCCGCGCCAAAGGCCGCCCCGCCGGTCCGGAGATCGTGACATGAAGCGCCCCTGGCCAATCATGACGCTGGTGATGCTGGCGATTTTCGTCGTCATGACCGGCGTCGCCATGACCTATCCGCAAGGCGCGCGGTTCCAGCCGCTGGTGATCGGCTTGCCGGCTATCGCCCTATGCCTCCTCCAACTCGTACTCGATCTGCGTGCCAAATCTGCAGGCGACGTTGCAGCGCCGACGCCCGCAACATTGCAGCCCGACAGCGGACCACCGCCGGCGCTGCATCGCGAACTCATCGTCTGGAGCTTTCTTCTGGGCTTTGTCGCCGCGATCCTGCTGCTGGGCTTCTGGATTGCGATCCCCTGCTTTCTCGTCGCGTTCCTGCGGCTGGAAGCGAAAGCAGGTTGGCCGTTGGCGCTCGGCCTCGGCCTGAGTGCAACTGCGGTCCTGTATGGCTTGTTCGTGCTGGTATTGCGGGTATCCTTGCACGAGGGATGGCTGCTGCAGGCGTTGCGATGAATCACCCAAGAGACGAGCAGACGATGAAATCCATATCTGCGATACGAGCCGCGATTCTGGTCGCTGCCACCGGCTTAGCATTGCTCGCTCCAGCTCACGCCCAAACCGGCACCGCCTTCTACGCCGGCAAGGCCGTCACTTATATCGTCGCGACGGCGCCGGGTGGTGGCTACGACGCCTACGGGCGGCTCGTCTCGGAGTACATGCAGAAATACCAGAGACGGCTCCACAATTTCGGACGGTGCGATGAGTGGAATCTCTGCCTGACAGCGCGCACGGTTGTGCGTGCGAATCAGGAGCCAGAATGACGAAGCGAACACGCCGGAACCACTCACCGGACTTCAAGGCCAAAGTGGCCCTTG
>CAMDPA010000018.1 GCA_945903565.1 Devosia equisanguinis
CGGTCGCTTCACTGCCGTGTGCCGTGGGTGGCCGCCTTCGCGGCCATGACGACAGTAGAGGGGCAGTGTTTGAGGCAGACACATTCGGCTTCGATTCACTTATCTTGGCGGGTCGGCTTACGTGGCACTCAATGACGCAGAAACGCGAAAGCCCGCCGTCGCGGCGGGCTTTCCGGTGCTCGATGCCGATCGAACGGGCTTACTTGCAGGCCCGCTGCTGAGCAAGGCAATGCACCGTGGCGACACCGTCCTTGCAGGTCATCTTGACGGCGCCTGAAGCGGTGGCGCTCGCACCCTTGATCGAGTTGTTGAGCGCGGCGTTGGCCATGAACTTGGCGAGGTCCGTCGTGACCATGGTCGCCTCGCCGCCAGCGAGGAAGCAGCTCTGTTTCTTGGCCTGGGCGAAGGCTGCGCCGCCAAGCGCGGTTGCGCTCAATGCGATGGCGGCGATCAATGCTGCCGCGCGTGTGATGCTATTCATTTGGTCGTTCCTTGGGTTGGTTGAACCGCTCCTGACTACCTCATCAGGACCGAAACCTGGGCCATCGCAATAAATTGCAGCGGCTTCGAGATGGGCGGTGGCAATCACGCAACAGTCGCGCGTCGAACTGCGAAAATCGAGGGGCTGCCCTCACCCGCCACACTTGGGATTCCATTCTCAAAGTGTGGGTCCAGGGGCTCCGCCCCTGGTCGGGGAGCGTGAGGGGCGAGGCCCCTCGCAATCGCCTGAAAGGCTATATCGTCGATCAGCTGCGATCCGCCATCACGCGCGCGCGAAACAGGTCGAACGCCTTGGCGCGGTGGCTGATGGCGTGCTTGGCGCCGGGCTCCATCTCGCCGAAGGTTTCCATGCTGCCGTCGGGGCCGCCGTCGGGCAGGAATATCGGATCGTAGCCGAAACCGTTGTCGCCGCTGGGCGGCCAGACCAGCTTGCCGAACACCTTGCCCTCGAACACTTCGCAGGTGCCGTCCGGCCAGGCCATGCACAGCGCGCAGGTGAAATTCGCGACCGGCGCTGAGTTCGTCCAACCGCCTTTGGCTGCGACCTCGTCGTGCACGCGCTGCATCGCACGCTGAAAATTCTTGTCGTCTCCGGCCCAACGCGCGGAATAAATGCCGGGCGCGCCGCCGAGGATTTCGATCTCGAGGCCGCTGTCGTCAGACAGAGCGGGAAGCCCTGAGGCTGCCGCCGCCGCCGCCGCCTTCAAGCGGGCGTTACCGATGAAGGTCGTCTCGGTCTCCTCCGGCTCGGGCAGGGCGAGTTCGCTCGCCGAGACGACGTCGAGCCCGAACGGTTGCAGCATTTCGCCGAATTCGCGCACCTTGCCGGAGTTGTGGCTCGCCACGACGAGCCGCATTCCTTTCGTGAGATGGTGCATGGTGGCTCCGGCGTGTTCGTGAGTGGCGAGTGGTGAGTAGGGCAATTGCATGGAGTGTTTATCCCATTCACCATTCACCACTCACCCAAATCATTCACCACTCACCCAAATCCCCAGATGCGCGGCTCCGCGAACTCGATGCTGTTGCCGGCGGGATCGCGGAAATAGATCGAGCGGCCGCGCATGGCTTCCACTTTCGCGGGCCATGCGAATTCCGCTTCGATGGCGACTCCAGCCGCCTCCAGCCGTTGCCGCCAGGTATCGATCTCGCTCGCGGTCGCGCTGAAACACACATGCCCCGGGCCGCGTGCGCCATGCGGCGGCACCGGCAATGCGCCGGGCGCGGGCGGACGCTCGGTTGCGTCGGGATTGAAGATCAGCAGCATTTGCTGCTCGAGCTTGAAGAAGATGTGCCGCCCCTTCACTTCGGAGTAGAGCGGCAAGCCCAGGACATCGCGATAGAACCCACGGGCCGCATCGAGATCGCATGCGTACAGGATCGTTTCGAGGATCGCTGGTTTCATGTGGCGAATGGCGAATGGTGAGTGGTGAGTGGTGAGTGGGGCAGGCTCGGGCTTCGCATTGTTTTCGCCCGGCAAACATGGTCACTGCCAACCATTCGCCACTCACCACTCACCATTCCCCTCCTTTCAAGCAACCGTCAGCTTCTGCAGCGAGATGAGTTCCTTGATGCCCTTGCGGGCGAGGCCCATCAGCTCGTCGAAGCGCTCCTGGCTGAACGGCTCTTTCTCGGCGGTGCCCTGGACTTCGACGATGCCGCCGTTGCCGGTCATCACGAAGTTGGCGTCGGCGTCGGCGTCGGAGTCCTCGGCGTAGTCGAGATCGAGGACGGACTCGCCCGCCCAGATGCCGGCGGAGACCGCGGCGACCTGATCCTTCAGGACGCCGTCCTTGATCATGTTGCGCGCTTCCATCCACTTCAGGCAATCGTGCAGCGCGATCCATGAGCCGGTGATCGCGGCCGTGCGGGTGCCGCCGTCGGCCTGAATGACGTCGCAGTCGATCGAGATCTGACGCTCGCCGAGCTTGGGCAGATCGACGACGGCGCGCAGCGCGCGGCCGATCAAGCGCTGGATTTCCTGGGTGCGGCCGGACGGGTGGCCGACGGTCGACTCGCGGCGCGTGCGGTCGGTGGTGGCGCGCGGCAGCATGCCGTATTCGGCGGTGACCCAGCCGCGGCCCTGGCCCTTCAGCCACGGCGGAATGCGCTCTTCGAGACTTGCGGTGCAAAGTACGTGCGTGTTGCCGAACTTGATCAGGCAGGAGCCTTCGGCGTGCATGGAGAACCCACGCTCGAAGGAAACGCGGCGAAGCTCGTCGGATTTGCGTTTGGAGGGGCGCATGGGCTCCGTGGGATGACAGGTGTTGGGGGGATGGTGCGAATGGCAATTGGGCCCGAACGTGGGGGGCCGAATTCGCGCAACCTATGCCAGCGTTGGCGGGTGTTCAACCCGATAAGTCGGGCCGGTAAGTCCCGTCGGCTCCAGCTCAGCAGCCCAGCAATGCGAGATCGACGGCATCGCCCATGCGGCGATAGCCCTCGTCGCTTGGATTCAAGTGATCGCCGCAGTCGAAGCGGGGCAGCAAGCGTGTCGGGTGCGCGGGGTCACGCAGGGCACGATCGAGATCGATGATCCCGTCGAATGCGTGGGCTGTGCGGATCCAGGCATTTATGGCCTAGCGGATTTCCTCGCGTTCGGGCGACCAGCACCCCGGCTGAAACGTCTCGTTCTCGTAGGGCAGGATCGTCGATGCGCTGATCCGGAGCCCCGCCGCTTTTGCCCGCACGGCGATCTGCTTGTAGCCGGCGATCATGGCGGCGGCGCTCACGACCTCGCCGGGGTCGCCGCGCCGGTTTCGCAGATCGTTAACGCCGAGCAGCATGATCACGTCGGTCACGCCGGGCTGGGCGAGCACGTCGCGGTCGAAGCGTTTGAGGCCGCTGTCGCCGGTGAGATCGTGCAGCAGCCGGTTGCCGCCGAGGCCTTGATTCATGATGCCGACGGGGCAATCGCCGAACGTCTCCACCAGCCGGCGGGCGATCTGATCGGGCCAGCGGCTGTTGGTGTCGGGCGTGGAGATATTCGCGTCGGTCAGGCTGTCGCCGAACGCGACGAGGCCACGCGTGCCGGTGGGCGCCTCGACCTCGATGCCGCTGACGAAAAACCACGACTGCGTCGTGCGCGCCACCGGCATCGCCTCGGCGGTGGTGTGATCGCCGGGCGCCGAGACGTAGTTGGTCTGTCGTGCGGTGCCGTGGCCGGTGACGCGAAAGGTTTCCGGCACGGGGTGTGCGAGAAACACGCTGACGGCGACATCAGTTAGCGGCGCTAACGCGAGTTGCACGGGGTCGCTGACCATCAGCGCGCCGGCGGCGATCACCGCCGTGGGCTCGCCACCGAATGTCAGACGCCGCAGCGTGCCGGGCACGATCGACGCGTCGCTCGTGCGCACACTGATACTGGCGGCTCCGATCCGCAGCGGTTTATCGCCGAACGCATTGGAGATCCGCACGCGCACAATTGTGCCACCGATGCTGATGCGCGCGATCATGCGCAGCGTCTGGCTTTCGAAGGCCACGTCCGCAACCGGCGCGGGGCTTGTCGTCCAGGTGCCGACCCAGGGCATGAAATGGGCTCCGCGCTAATTGACTGTGAACCGTGCCTGCACGGCAGCGCCGCCCGGCAGCGTGGCGGAGACGACGACGCGCGCGCCGGAGGCAACAGCAGCCTCGGCCTTGCCGACGAGGCGGTTGCCATCGCCCGGCGTGAGGGCGACCGTCGTGGTCTTGCCGCTTGCCTGCACGATGGCGCGGCCGCTGCCGCCGGCCATGGCGATCGGGTCGTGCTTCTTGTCGGAGACGTAGACGATGATCTCCACGCCCTTCGCGACGAACTCGAGGTGCTTGTCCTCGACCGTCACCATCGGACCGCCGTTGGGGCCCTTTTCTTCGTCGTGGGCGTGCGCGGGTATCGCGGCCAGCAACACGGTGAGTGCGCACGCCATTGCGGCGGTAAGGCGAAGCACGGTGGTCATGTGTCGATCTCCTGGGTTTGCTCCGTCGCGCTATCAGGCGCGATCCTAAAAGACTTCGGCTGCGGGCCGATGCTGCGGTGCTGCGCTGGCCGCGCCAGAACTTTCGGCCAGGCGCCGCAGTGGACCTTCGCCAAGCAACATGAAGAGCACAGGTGTCAGCACCGCGTCGAGCAGAGTCGCCGAGATGAGCCCGCCGAATATCGTCACAGCGACAGGGTGCAGGATCTCGCGGCCGGGTTCGCCCGCGCCGATCAGCAGCGGCATCAGCGCCAGGCCAGCCGCCAGCGCGGTCATGAGCACGGGCGTCATGCGGTCGAGGCTGCCGCGGATCACCAGTTCTGGGCCGAACGGCATGCCTTCGTGCAGCGCGAGGTTGATGGTGTGACTGATTTTGAGGATGCCGTTGCGGGCGGCGATGCCGGTCAATGTGATGAACCCGACCATCGAGGCGACGGACAACGGCTGACCCGCGATGTGAAGCGCGGCGACGCTGCCGATCAGCGCAAGCGGCACGCTGCCCATCACGATCAGCGCGAGCACGGCCGAGCGGTAGCGCGAGTAGAGCACCACGAACACCAGCGCGAGCGAGATGAGGCCGAGGCCCCCGATCAGGCGCGTCGCGTCCTCGTTGGCCTGGAACGTGCCTTCGAGCGCGGTGGTGTAGCCTTGCGGCAGCGGCGTTGCCGCGACGATCGCCCGGATGTCGGCGACGATGCGGGCCATGTCGGCGCGGCCGTCGCCGTTGGCCATCACGACGATGCGGCGGCGCGCGCCTTCGCGCAGGATCTGGTTGGGGCCTTCGGTTTCCTCGACCTTGGCGACGAGGCGCAGCGGGATCATGCCTTGCGGCGTCGGGATCAGGAGATCGCCGAGTGCTGCCGTCGAGCGTTCGGCATCGGCCAGCCGCAGGACGACGTCGAAGCGGCGTTGGCCTTCGATGATCTGCGACACCGTGCGGCCGTTCGTCAGACCTTCGAGCGCTTCGGTGATGCCGGTGGCAGTGAGGCCGTAAAGTGCGGCGCGCTGATAGTCGATGGCGATGCGGATCTCGGGGATTCGCACTTGCTTTTCGACCTGCAGGTCGACCACGCCTTGCACGGTCGCGATCTTCTCGCGCATCGTCGGGGCCAGCGTGCGCAGCGTATCGAGATCGTCGCCGTAGATTTTCAGTGCGATCTCCGCGCGGATGCCCGACAACAGATGATCGAGGCGATGGGAGATCGGCTGGCCGATGTTGATCGACGCAGGCAGGGCCGAGAGCCGCTGGCGGATTTCCGTCATGATGGCGTCGCGGGTTCGCGGCGACCGCGTCAGGTCGACGTCGATCTCGGAGGAATGGACACCCTCGGCGTGCTCGTCGAGTTCGGCGCGCCCGGTGCGGCGTCCCACGGACTTGACCTCGGCGACGCCCAGGATGAGGCGCTCGGCGATGGCGCCAAGGCGGTTTGATTCAGCCAAACTGATGCCGGGCGTATAGAGCAGGTTGATCGTCAGTGTGCCCTCGTTGAACGGCGGCAGAAACGTACGGGGGAGCTGCAACCCGGCCGCGATCGCGCCGGCCACGGCCAATGCCGCCGCACCGATCACGAGGCCCGAACGGGGGAACGCCCATTCGAGCAGCGCCCGGTTCCAGCGTTTGAGCCGTGTCACGAGCCCGCTGTCGGTGTGCGGTTTGCTTGCCCGGCGCGCGAGCAGCAGCGATGCGAGCACCGGCGTCACGGTGATCGAGGTGACGAGCGAGGCGAGTATCGAGACGATGTAGGCGATGCCGAGCGGCGTGAACAAACGCCCCTCGATGCCGGCCAGCGCGAACAATGGCACGAACACGAGCACGATGATCGCGGTCGCGTAGACGATGCCGGAGCGCACCTCCTGGCTTGCGCGCGCGATCACCTCCAGCACCGGACGCGGCTCTGGCGCGGCACGGTTTTGCGCAAGACGCCGCAGGATGTTCTCGACGTCGACCACGGCGTCGTCGACGAGTTCGCCGATGGCAATCGCGAGCCCGCCCAGCGTCATGGTGTTGATGGTGAGGCCCATTGCCTGGAACACGACGACCGTGACGAGGATCGAGATCGGGATCGCGGTGAGCGAGATGACGGTCGCGCGCCAGTTGAGCAAGAACAGGAACAGCACGATCGCCACGACGATCGCGGCCTCGACCAGCACGCGCTTGAGATTCGAGATCGAAGCCTCGATGAAGCTCGCCTGCCGGAACTGGATGTTGCTGGCCGACACGCCCGCGGGCAACGTGCGTTGGATCGCAGCGAGCGCACGTTCGATCTCGCGCGTCAGCGCAATCGTGTCGGCGCCCGGCTGTTTCATGACTGAGACGATGACGGCGGCCTTGCCCATGTAGCCTGCTTCGCCACGCTTCACGCGCGCGGCGTGGTCCACATTCGCCACCTGCCGCAGCAGTACGGGATGGCCCACTTTCTGGGCGACCACGATGTTGCGGAGGTCTTCGAGGCGGCTGGTGAGGCCGACGTTGCGGATCACGAATTCGCGGCTGTACTGATCGACGAAGCCGCCGCCGGTGTTCTGGCCAAAGCGGCGGATCGCGGTCTCGATGTCGGTGGCGGTGATCTGCAGCGCATGCATCGCGGCGGGAAGCGGCGTCACGCGGAACTGGCGGACTTCGCCGCCGATCGGGATCACCTGCGCGATGCCGGGGATCGTCAGCATCTGCGGCCTGATCACGAAATCGGCGATCTCGCGCAAGTCCATCGGCGAGATGGTTTCCGATACCAGCGCCACCAGCAGGATCTCACCCATGATCGAGCTGACCGGGCCGATCTGCGGCACCACGCGCGCCGGCAATTGCGCCTGCAGCGCGGAGAGGCGTTCGGCCACGAGTTGGCGGTTGCGATAGATGTCGCTGCCCCACGCGAACTCGACGTAGACGATGGAGAGACCGACGCCCGACACCGACCGCACGCGGCCAACGCCGGTCATGCCGTTCATCGCGGTTTCGATCTGGTAGGTGACGAGCTTCTCCACCTCCTCCGGCGCCAATCCTTCCGCCTCGGTCATGATCGTGACCGTGGGCTTGTCGAGATCTGGCAGCACGTCGACCGGCAGACGCGGCAGCGCCAGCGCTCCGTAGACGACGAGGAGGGCCGCCACGGCGAGGACGAGAAGGCGGTTCCGCAGGCTGGCGGAGACGAGGAAGTTGAACATCATCGAACCTGTGAGAGGAGTTCGGCACCGTGCACCACGATGCGGTCCTTTGGCCCGATGCCGCCCGTCACCAGAACGTTGGCGCCGTCGAACGGTTCGAACCGGACTTGCCGCGCGACGAACCGTTCGGGATCGACATGCTGCCAGACGATGGTTTCACCCCCGCTGCCACGGACGACGGCATCGCGCGGGAGAAGCATGCCGGAGATCGTCTCTGCGCGCCGCGCGATCACGGAAACAGGCAACCCTAGGACGGTGTTCGGCGGCGGTTCGGCAATCGAGAACTGCAGCACCACGGCTTGCTGCTGTAGCGCGCGGCCGCGACCCTCGAGCTTCAGCTCCATGTGCTGGCCGTCGGCCATGACGGCGGTGGCGCCGACGATTACGCCGGGATCGAGCTGGTCGAACACCAGCGCCTCGACCCACAAGCTCTTGGGATCGACGATCTGGAACAGGATGTCCTGCGCCTGCACCACCTGGCCCGCCACGACGCGGCTCGCCGACACGATGCCGTCGACCGGGGCTGCAAGGGTTTCCGGCAGCAGCCGCGCCTCGCGCAGCCCGGACAGGCGGCGCTTGGTATTGGCGATTTCGAGCTCGACATCCTCGACCTGGCCGCGCGGAACGTTGCCTGTGGTCAAGCGGCTGAGGCGCGCCAGGCGTTGCTCGCCGAGGCGGATCTGGCCTTCGAGTTCGCGGCCGCGCTCGGCCAGCGTCGATTGGTCGGCGAGCGGCAGCGCGGGCACGACCGTGATCAGCGGTTGACCGGCGGTGACGGTCTGGCCGAGCCGCGGCAATCCGCTCGCCAACGCCTCGACGCGGCCGCCGTTGATGCTCTGCACCACGCCGGCGCGATCGGGGTTCGATATGATCCGGCCAACCAGCGTGAGGGATTTGCTCGCCGAGCTTTGGCTGGCAAGCTCGGTGCGCACGGAGAGCAGCCGCTGGCTCGGTTTGGGTAAGAACACGCTGCCGTCGGCGAGTCGGCGTGGCAGGTCGCCGGTGAGGCTCTCGGTCGAAGGCACGGGGCTGGGATCGTGGCCTTCGTGGGCGGCAAGGTCGGGAGCGGAGATCAGCACGAATGACACCGCCGCGCCGATGACGACGGCAACGCGCGAGCGGCTGCTTCGTCCCAGAGCAAGACCCACGGCGAGTGCGCCAAGTCCGATCAGGATCAGTGTCGTAAGGCTCCAGCCGCTGGGCCGCTGGTTTGCAGCCGTGGCGGCGCCGGCGACCGGCGTCTCGAGCGTTCCCGCGAGCAGATCGTCGCCGTCCTTGTGCTGGATGTTGAACACCAGTTCGTGGCGGCCGGCCTTATCGAGGGCCGGTAGTGTCGCGCGATAGGTGCTGTCGGGCAGGGCGGAGGCCTGCAGCGTCGCCGCACCGGCGATGATCTCGATGCGCGCATCGGCAACCGGGGTGTTGCTCGCGTAGCGGTCGAGATAGATCGTGAGCTGCTGGCCATTCGCGACCGCAACCAATTCATAAGCGTCGCTATGCACCGCGATGCGTGGCTTGAGGCTCGACGGCAGCGCGGGCGCCGGCGGCCCGTGATCGTGGCCCTCGTGGGCAAGGCTGGGACTGATGGTTTCGGACCGATGGAGGGCCAACAGAAGCAGGCTGATCGCCACGATCAGCCATCGCCCGTGCAGGCGCGGCTTGACGGAGATAGGCATTGACGAAGCTTTCGCATTGATCCGCTGCACTGCAGCATCGCCGCGCGAGCAGGGCTCACACGACCGTGACGGCGATGTCGGTGCTTCGCGGTGGCCGGCGCAAGCCGTCCGGCGGCACACCTTGTGGAAGACGCGACGCCGCAACCGTACGAGCCATGACGATCAACCCAGGAATCGGCAACGCCGCGTGACGCACGCTGACCAGCATGCCGCCGCCGGGCAGGCAGCAATCAAAACCGGTGGGGTGAGCGCTACCCGGGGTGGGCGCCTGCTCGTCGTGGTGATGGGGCGTCGCATCCCCATGGGGGCCGCTGTCCGTGATTGGCGCGGTTGTCCCGGTAGCGTGGCACGACGCAGCCGCAGCCAGCCGCATCAGTGGCAGCGCGAAGACGAGTGCCAGCACGGCCACGGCGAAAACGGCGCGCAGCCTAGGCAATGTTTGCGATAGCCTCGATAACGACATGCGAATCGATGTGGGGTGCTTTGCCTGGTTCGTCAATGTGGCTTCGTGCAGGGCGGTGAATAGCGCTTAACCATCGAGGGACCATGAAAGTCGGATTGTTCGATCACATCGAGGATGCTGGCCGCCCGCTGTCGACCCTGTTCGACGAGCGCCTGGAGTTTTACGCCGCCGCCGACCGCGCCGGCTTTTATGCCGTGCAGCTGGCCGAGCACCACTGCTCACCGATCAACATGGTGCCGGTTCCTGGTGTGTTCCTGGGCGCGCTGGCGCGTGAGACCAGCCAGATCAAGATCGGCACGCTCGTCTATCTGCTGACGCTGACCTCCCCGCTCAAGATGATCGAGGAGATCTGCATGCTCGATCACCTCAGCAAGGGGCGGCTCGAGGTCGGCGTGGGCCGTGGCGTATCGCCGTTCGAGCTCAACTATCACAAGATCGCGTTCGACGATTCCCGCGACATCTTCATCGACGCCTACCAGTGCATCATGGCCGGCCTGACGGCGGGCGAGACGTTCAGCTACGAAGGCAAGCACTTCACCTACAAGGACGTGCCGATCGCGCTGCGCCCGCTGCAGCAGCCCACGCCCGCGTTCTGGTATGGCTCGTCGAATGCCACGGGTTCGACCTGGGCCGGCGAGCACGGCATGCATTTCACCGCCAACGGCCCGACCAAGATGGCGCGTGAGAACCTCGATACGTTCAAGGCAGCGCTCGCCAAGCGCGGCGGTCCTGCTAACCCGAAAGCCGGTTTCCCCGGCGGCACCGTGATCGGCGCCTTGCGCGAAATCGTGGTCGCGGAAACCGACGCGGAGGCGCGCCGCATCGCCCAACCGGCCGCCGAGTTCCACCTGAAGAACATCAACTGGCTGCGCGGCAAGCACGGCTACAAAGACCTCACCAATCGCCTGCGCACGCCGGGTGCTGCCACCTACGACGACCTCGTCGCCGAAGGCGTGGTGATCGCGGGCAGCCCCGAGACCGTATTGAAGCGCATCAAGGAGGAATCCGCCGCGCTGGGCGGCATCAACTACCTCCTCGCCTACATGTTCTTCGGCAACATGCTGCTGGCGGATGCATTGCGCTCGCAGCAATTGTTCGCGCAGGAAGTGATGCCGAAGCTGGCGAAGGTTTAGGTTCGGGCAAGGCCTCATCGGCACCGGCGTTGTCAGCAATAAGTAATCGCATGCGTAGGTCGGCGCTGAGCGCTCGTCGCGCGAAGCCCGACACTCCCGCGCCCGCCTTTTCCCAGCGGTGCGTCGGGCTTCGTCCGGCCCATGGTTCGCAAACGATCGTTCTGGCCAGGCGATTGGGGTGGGGATTGACCACCGTACAGAGCCTGGCATAGATTGCGGCGTGAACATGGCAGGCCGTAATTACGACGGGCATCTTCCACGAATACCATTGATTTTTAGGCGATAGAATTCTCTGTGTGGATCTGTCCGTCATCATAACTGCCGCTGTTTCGGGAGGCATATATGACGCTTTTTCGTAATTCCACGTGCAATTACGTGCTGATTTCGGTGCTCGGTTCGGGGCTAATACTTTCCAACTCGGGTCAGGCGCACGCTCAGCGGTCCGGCCAAGTCATCGGCGCGGGAGCGGCCGGGTTGGCGGTCGGGCTCATTCTGGGTGGAATGGCGGCACAGCAGGGGCAGGCCGCCCAGCGCCCCCAGCAGTCTACCCCGAGGGCGCGGCCAACGCAGACGCGACCCAGTCAAGCCAGCACCACGCGCGGCGTGAGCACTGCGCGTAGCTCGTCGCAATCCAAGAGCGAGATCGAGAAGATTCAGGAGGCGCTGAACCTGCTCGGGTACGATACCGGCAGCGTCGATGGATCGATGGGGCGGCAGACGCAACGGGCGATCGCCAAGTTCCAGGCCGACAGGGGCTTCCCGCAAACCAGCCAGCTTTCCGTGGCGGAGCAGAAAGTGCTCTTCTCCGAGGTCGCTGCGAAGAACGACACCTCACAGGTGGCGACGTCATCCATCCGCAGCGTGCCAACGCCCCCCGACGTCAGCTCCAGCGCCGTCGCCAAGTCCGATCCCAGGCTGGAACTCGCCCATTGGGAGACCGTCAGGAACAGCAAGGTTCCAGGAGAGCTGGAGGACTATATCGCGCGCTATCCGAACGGAGAGTTCACCAAGCTGGCGGTGCTGCGGCTCGACCAAATCAAGTCCGGCAGCGATCCAATCCCGCAGCAGGCACCGAAGGCGCCGCTGGTCGTGGTCACTGATGGCACGGCGATACCGCTGCCCGCCATCGACGACGCGGCGCTTCCCAAGGCCAGGCATCGGCGCGCTGAAGTCCTGTTGACCCGCAACATTATGGTGCGCGCCGAGGCCTTGCGCTTCGACGTCGACGGCAAGGGCGCAGCCGCAGGCGATAGCGCCACCGCGACCCAGTTCCGCGCCGCGCTCTCTTACAAGTTCTAAGTGCCCAGCGGATATCAGGAACCGGCTCGACACGGGTGCGTGCCTAGCCTGTCATGTGCTAGTCTCATTCCGCGTGCAGGACTCAGCGCATGTAGTGGTGCCGAGTCGAAACGCGAGCGAATGAGGAGATGCCATTGACAGCATTTCGCGGGCCTCAGGTGCCCGGTGCTGGCCGCGGGAAGAGCCAGACGGCTAGCCCATCCGCCAAGAAGCGCGTCGTCGTTCCCTTTGATGACAACCAGCTTCTGCCGCGACTGCTCGGCGAGTACGATTCCCATCTGGCGCTGATCGAGGATCGGCTCGGCATCGACGCGCACGCGCACGGCAATGTTGTCATACTCTCGGGCCCGGGTCCCGACTGCGAGATCGCCCGCGACGTGCTCGAACAGCTTTATCAGCGCATCGTCAAAGGCGAGGACATCGGCGCCGGCGATATCGACGGCCTGATCCGTCACGCCCGGCAGGCCGAGCCGGTGGTGGCCGGCCAGGCGCAGATCGGCACGCGGCGCAAAGTCGTCAAGGCACGGACGCCCGCACAGAGCACCTACATCCGCGCGCTCGAGAAAACCGACATGGTGTTCGGCGTCGGCCCGGCCGGCACCGGCAAGACCTATCTCGCCGTCGCCTTCGCTGCTCACTGCCTGGAGCGCGGCTTGGTCGAGCGCATTATCCTCTCTCGGCCCGCCGTGGAAGCGGGCGAGCGCCTGGGCTTCCTGCCCGGCGACATGCGCGAGAAGGTCGATCCTTATCTGAGGCCACTCTATGATGCGCTCTACGACGTGCTGCTGCCTGAAAAGGTCGAGCGGGACCTTGAGACGGGCGTGATCGAGATCGCGCCGCTCGCATTCATGCGCGGGCGCACCCTCACCAACGCGTTCGTGATCCTCGACGAAGCCCAGAACACGACAACCATGCAGATGAAGATGTTCCTCACCCGTCTTGGCGAGGGCTCGAAGATGGTTGTGACCGGAGATCCATCGCAAATCGATCTGCCGACCGGCCAGCGCTCGGGCCTGGACGAAGCGGTCAACCTACTCGCGCATGTACCGGGCATCGATATCGTACGGTTCGCCAATGCGGACATCGTCCGCCGCGATCTCGTCGCTCGGGTGGTGGAAGCCTACGACCGCGCGAGCCTCGCCAACCAGGCGCAAGCAACCCAGTCCAAGCCCCCGTCTTCCAAGCCCGATCAATCCAAGACGTCATGACGGAACGGTACACGTGACCCCGGGCAGCGATAGCGACATGGACAGCCGGACCGGCACGGGGCTGGCGTGCGCGTTGCTCGTAGATCTGGTCGCCGAGGATCCGCAATGGACCGCGCTCGGCGACCACGACGCGGCAGCCGCCATCGCTGAAGTGACAGGAGCGATCACGGCCAATCTCGAGTTGCCGGCGCCGCGCACCACCGCCACCATTGCGCTGGGAAGCGACGCCGAGGTGCGCGAGCTCAACAAGGCATGGCGGGGAAAGGACAAGCCCACCAACGTACTTTCCTTTCCCAGCCCGCCGCCGCCAAAGCAAGGCCGGCGCATTCCCATGGAGCGCTTCTTGGGCGACGTGATCCTGGCCGAAGAGACGCTCGCACGCGAGGCGGCGGATCTGGGAATTGCCGCCATTGATCACTTTCGTCATCTCGTGCTGCACGGGCTGCTGCATCTGTTAGGCTACGATCACGAATCGGAGACCGAGGCGACCGTTATGGAAGCCCTGGAAACGAAGATCTTGGCGTCAATCGGGGTCGCGGATCCCTATGCGGGAGCGGAGATGGCGACAGCCGCACCATCCCCCGTTACGCCCCCGGTTGCGCCACATGCAGGGGAAATGTCGCGGCGATGAAAGACGAGCCGGACAGTACCGAGAAGGCGCGGGTAGATCCCGCTCCTACCGACCCACACAACGGGCGGCAACAAGGATGGTTGGCGGGGCTGCGCGCGCGGCTCGGCCTGACCGGCAGCCCTTCGTTGCGCGATACGCTGGAGGCGGCACTCAAGGGCGAGGCGAGCGGCAATTCCGCCTTCACCGCCGAAGAGCGGGAGATGCTGCTGCGTCTACTAAGCTTCGGTGCGCTGCGGGTCGAGGACGTGATGGTGCCTCGCAGCGATATCATCGCGATGGATGAATCCTCCACGATCGCGGAACTCCTGCTGACATTCGAGGAGGCCGGCGTTTCGCGCATCCCGCTGTTCAAGGACACGCTCGACGATCCCCGCGGCATGGTCCACATCAAGGATCTCGTGCGCTGGTTCATCGCGGAAGCCGTCGGGCGGCCTGAGCCCGAAGTACGGCCCGAGGGGACACGCCCGGCTGGGCCGCGCGTACCCGGTGGCCATCCCCAGCTCGTCCAATCGCCGGACAAGCCCGCGGCCCAGCTCAACCTCGCCAGCGTCAATCTCTCCCGACCGATCGCGGGCTCCAAGGTGCGGCGTCAATTGCTCTACGTTCCACCTTCGATGCCGGCGATGAACCTGCTGATCCGCATGCAATCGACCCGCATTCACATGGCGCTCGTCGTGGACGAATACGGCGGCACCGATGGCCTCGTCACGATCGAGGATCTGGTCGAGCGCATCGTCGGCGAGATCGAGGACGAGCACGACGTCGCCGAAGCCGCTTTCATCAGTGAGGACGCCAAGCTCGGCTTGATCGCCGATGGACGCACGCCGATGGCGGAAATCGAGGAGCGGCTCGGCATCACGCTGATGTCGCCGGAAGATGCCGAAGATGTCGATACGCTGGGTGGACTGTTGTTCAAGATGGTCGGCCGGGTGCCCGCACGCGGCGAGCTTCTGCGTCACGCCAGCGGCATCGAACTCGAAGTGCTGGACGCCGATCCAAGACGTGTGAAGAAGGTCAGGATCCACCAGCCACGTTCGGCCGAGCCGTCGGCGCCGGATGGCGACGCTCCCGCCGAGCCCATTCGCAAGGCATGAGGCCGCCGCTGCAGCGCGATCTGAACGAGCGCCCAAAAGAGGCGACGACCGGTTTCGGGATTGGGCCGTTCATTCGTGTCCAGTCCGAGCGTGTCGCGCACCTCGATGGCTGGCGGCGCTGGCTGGCCGCCCTGATCGCGGGCGCCGCCTCGATCCTGGCGATGGCGCCGTTTCATCTCTACCTCATACTCTGTGTGACGCTGCCGGTGCTGCTGTGGCTGATCGAGGCCTCGCCGCGACGTGCGCCGCTCGCCGGCCGTTTCGATCTCGACCGCCGCCGCCTGCTGAGTGCGGCCGTTGCAGGCTGGTGCTTCGGCTACGGCTTCCATGTCGTCGGGCTCTACTGGCTGCGCGAAGCGTTCCTGGTGACGGGCGGTGGTCTCGCCATGCTGTGGCCGCTCGGCGTGCTCGGGCTGCCCGCGTTTCTGGCCGTGTTCCATGGAATGGCCGCTGCGTGCGCGGTCGCAATCCCCGGCGGCCCGGTCGTGCGGGTCATCGCGCTCGCACTGGCGCTGTCGGCGACGGAATGGCTGCGCGGCAACATTCTAACCGGCTTCCCTTGGAACATCCTCGGCCTCGCCCTCACCGGCCCCGACATCTTGATGCAGTCGTCGGGGCTGATCGGCATCTACGGCCTGACACTCGTCACCGTGCTGGCGCTGGCGGGGCCCCTCGTCGTGCTGGCGGCGGCCGGCCGGTCGGAACCCACGACCATGCTCTCCGTGGCAGCCGCCCTGTTCGCGGTCCCACTGCTCGCGATGCATGGCTACGGCGCTTGGCGGCTATCAGCGCCGCCCCCCCCGATGGTCGAGGGGGTGCGGCTGCGGCTCGTTCAGCCGAGCATCGATCAACGCGAGAAGTGGCAGGCCGACAAGCAGCTGGCGCATCTGCATCGCCAGCTTGAGCTGACCCGCGATGGTACGGATGGCCGAGGCATGGCGGGCATCACTCATGTGGTATGGCCGGAAGCGGCGATGCCGTTCCTGCCGCTGCAACGGCCGCAGGTGCTACAAGCGATCGCGGATGCGCTGCCGGACGGCGTGCATCTGCTGGCGGGCGTGCTCAGGTTGGAACGGCGGCAGCTCGCGGCGACCGCCGACGGGTCAGCACCCGAGATCGAAACACGCGTTTACAACAGTCTGGCCGTGATCGACGGCGAAGGCCGCCTGGTCAGTGTCTATGACAAGACGCATCTGGTTCCGTTCGGCGAGTATCTGCCCTACCAGGACCTGTTGGAAGGCATCGGACTGCAGGCACTGGTGCGCCAACGCGGCGGGTTCGCTGTCGGCCCCCAACCGCGCCCGCTGCTAGCCGTGCCAGGCCTGGCCGGAGCGGCACCGCTGATCTGCTACGAAGCGATTTTCCCTGGCTCGACGCGCCTCAGCCAGTCCAGGCCTTCGGTGCTGATCAACATCACAAACGACGGATGGTTCGGAAATTCGACAGGACCTCGCCAGCACCTGCATCAGGCCCGCTTGCGCAGCGTCGAGGAAGGCCTGCCGATGATGCGCGTGGCAAACAACGGCATTACCGCTGTCTTCGACGCCTACGGACGGCAGTTGGCGCGCCTGGAACTGGACACGGCCGGGGTGATCGACACCGGCCTGCCCAGCAGCCTCGCCCCGCCGCTCTATTCTCGCCTGGGCGATCTGCCGTTCTGGATGATCTGGTGCGCCGGCCTTATCTGCCTCTTAACACTCACACGTCAAAAGCCAACCTAGCGGCGCATTATCAGCGGTTTGCAAAAATTTTTTGACGACTAGTCCGATCGTTTGATGCTATTATCGCTTGCAGCCGCTATCGACGCTCAGCCACAGATTGACCAGTGGGCCACGCGCCACGGACAGCCAGGTTGGTGATTTACGTGCCATTCGACTCTGCCCTTACGGGCCAATTGGGAAGGCGCGCGACGCTATTTCAACGGGTATGCAGGACATGGCAAGAACAGACGATTTGACCGAAGCTGGCGAAGTCTCCGAGAAGAGCGCACGCCGGGCCAATCCCATCGACGCGCACGTCGGCAGCCGGGTGCGGTTGCGGCGTATGTTGCTTGGCATGAGCCAGGAAAAGCTGGCTGAAAAGCTCGGCCTGACCTTCCAGCAGGTCCAGAAGTATGAGAAGGGAATCAATCGCGTAGGAGCGAGCCGGCTCTACGAGCTGGCGCAACTTCTGGGCGTCGGCGTCGAGTTCTTCTATGAGGATGTCCCGGCTATGGCAGGCTCAGCGCTAGCCGTGCCCGGCTTTGCTGATCGCGGCGGCGAAAACTACATTGTCGACTTCCTCAACAGCCGCGAGGGGCTGGAGCTCAATCGCGCTTTCATGCGCATTACCGACCCCAAAGTGCGCCGCTCCGTCATCGAGCTCGTCAAGTCGATCGCCAACGAGAGCGAGACGGCGCCCACCACGTAACCTCTCGTAATTGAACGATGAAACAGTGACCCGGCAATCCCCCGGGCATCCTGCCACCTATGGTCGAGCGCCAATTGCCATATGGCGCCGGCGCGGTGCGACGACGTGGTCGTGTGGTGGGTTCTGTCCCAATGCAGCGGCGGGCTTGACCCCTGTCTTAAAGGCTGCAAGAACGCCCCGCATAGCGGCTAGGAACGTGGTCTATCAAGAACCTCGGAGCCGCCGCAGAGATCGCCGCTCGATCGCTTTGGCTCGAGCCAAACCACAGCTTCCCACGCCCGGAGAGTGACACGTGTCGCGCAAGAACTACCTGTTCACCAGCGAATCCGTATCTGAAGGCCATCCTGACAAGGTCAGCGACCAAATCTCCGACGCGATCCTGGACGCGTTCATCGCCAACGACATCAAGCTCGGCATCGCCGACCAGAGCCTCGTCAACACGCGGCTTGGCTGTGAAACACTGTGCACGACCAACAAGGTCGTGATCGCCGGCGAAGGCCGCGGTCAGGCACCGCTGTTCAAGAAGTACGGCAACACCGCCCAGGTCAACCGCGAGATGATCGTCGAGATCGCCCGTGGCGTGATCAAGGACATCGGCTACGACCAGGACGGCTTCTCCTGGCACGGCGCCGACATCGAGGTCGAGTTGCATGGCCAGTCGCCGGACATCGCGATGGGCGTCAACGAGAACAAATCGGGTGAGGAAGGCGCCGGCGACCAGGGTATGATGTTCGGTTTCGCCTGCACCGAGAGCGAAGTGTACGAGAAGAACTCGTTCATGCCCGCGCCGATCTATTTCTCGCACAAGATCCTGAAAGTGCTCTCGGATCAGCGCCGCGCGGGCAAGCTGCCCGACCTGCTGCCGGACGCCAAGAGCCAGGTCACCGTCAGGTATGAAGACGGCAAGCCGGTCGGCGCCGCCAAAGTCGTCGTATCGACCCAGCACAATCAGTCGAACGGCAAGGGCAAGGATTACACGCCCGCGATGATCAAGGAGATGATCGCGGCCGCCGTAAGCTCCGCACTGCCGAAAGGCTGGATGCCGAAGGAAGCCGACTTCCTCGTCAACCCAACCGGTAACTTCGTCGTTGGCGGCCCCGATGGCGACTGCGGCCTGACCGGACGCAAGATCATTGTCGACACCTACGGCGGCTATGCCCGTCACGGCGGCGGCGCCTTCTCCGGCAAGGATCCGACCAAGGTCGACCGCTCGGCAGCCTACGCCGCACGCTATCTCGCCAAGAACGTCGTGGCCGCCGGTCTCGCCGACAAGTGCGAGATCCAGGTCGCCTACGCGATCGGCGTTGCCGACCCGATGTCGCTTTACGTCGACACGTTCGGCACCGGCAAGGTCGAAGACGACAAGCTGGAGAAGGTGCTGGCGGAACTGTTCCCGCTGCGCCCGACCAACATCCGCCGCACGCTGCAGCTGTCCAAGCCGATCTACCAGCGCACCGCCGCCTACGGCCACTTCGGCCGCGCTCCGGACGCCGACGGCGGCTTCTCCTGGGAAAAGACCGACTTGGCGGCCGCTATCAAGAAGGCTTGCGGGGCTTGATTTTATAGGGCGGTCCAGCGCTGGAGCGCGCAGCCCGCCGCGAAGTAGCCGCAAGACAGGCGGGCTGCGCAAAGAGCGCTTGCCCGCCCTACGAGTGACACCGCATATATCCATCGCGAGGGGCCCCGGTGGCCCCTTGTTTGATTCCGGTCAGGCTCCATGGGCTCACCACCAGACACCGAGGACGACGAGCGTGACGCGCTCGAGTTGCGATCGTTTGGTCGCGCGCACGGCCGTACGTTGAGCGCTCGTCAGAATGGACTGTTGCGCGCTCTGCTGCCACGCCTTGCGGTCGATCTCAGCCAGCCCCCCGCCCTCAAGCCATCGCCGTTCGCGGACCTGTGGCTGGAGATCGGCTTCGGCGGCGGCGAGCATCTGCTGTGGCAGGCCGCGCATCATCCAAACGTGCAGATCATCGGCTGCGAGCCGTTCGTCGACGGCATGGTAAAGGCGCTCTCCGGCATCGAGACCGATGCACTCGCCAACGTCCGTTTGCACGCGGATGACGCCCGCCCGCTGCTGCGCTGGTTGAAGCCGGCGTCGTTGGGACGGTGTTTCGTGCTGTTTCCCGATCCGTGGCCCAAACGCCGCCACGTCAAGCGCCGGCTGATCTCACCAACAACACTCGCCCTGATCGCCCGCGCACTGCGGCCCGGCGCGGAGCTGCGCGTCGCCACCGATATCGGAGACTACGCGCGCACGACATTGCTGGCGGTTGCAGCCACTCCGCAACTGCGATGGACCGCCACTTCCGCCACGGACTGGCGCGAACGGCCCGCCGATTGGCCTCCTACGCGCTACGAAGCCAAAGCGATCCGGGAAGGTCGCCCGCGCTACTTCCTTCGCTTCGAGAGAATTTGAATTCATCTTATGTTGCAACCTGGCCGCGCTTTAGCAACCGAACGGATCGACAGTCGACATCTGCGACGAATTGCTCTTGCTTTGGCTGCGCCTGTCACATATGTCTCATGTGCTCATGATCATCTCAACTACGGGAGTGGGCCCCTCGGGGGTCCGCTCTTTTTTATTGGCGCATGCATCAGAGCAATCAGGTACAATCGGCCGCTCCAGACGCATGCCGCGTTTGAAGCCTTGGCCCTGGCATTAGAATATGAACCGCGAAATCGGTGAACCCGCGAACGTTGACAGTGGCGCCCAGCGCCCAGACAGCGAACGCTTCTATCGAGAGACGGGCTTGGCCTCCGAGATCGCTCGCATCGCCGAGCCGGTGCTCGAAGGCCTTGGCTATCGCCTTGTGCGCGTCCAGATCAGCGGGCAAGCCGGTGGCAAGGAAGGCCAGATCCTTCAGATCATGGCAGAGCGGCCCGACGGCACGATGACGATCACGGACTGCGAGACCATATCGCGCGATGTGTCGGCGGTGCTCGACAGCCTCGATCCCGTCCACAGCGCCTACCGGCTGGAGGTGTCGTCACCCGGCATCGACCGCCCACTCGTCCGTCCCAGCGACTTCGAGGACTGGGCGGGTCACGAGGCCCGTATCGAGTTGAAGGAACTGGTCAGCGGTCGCAAACGCTGGCGCGGCGAGCTGGAAGGCATCGAGGACGGCGAAGTGCGGGTCGTCTGCGATATCGAGGGGCAGGGCCTGCAGACCGTGAGCTTTCCGATCGCGCTCATCGCGGAAGCCAAGCTGATGCTGACCGACGACCTCGTGCGCGAGGCGCTGCGCAGCTCCAAGCGCGGCGAGGAAGCGGTCGACAACGACGGGCAGGAAGCCCCCGGCAACGCGGCCAAGGATAGACAAAAACGTGCGCGCAAGCCGGCGGCAAAAAAGCAGCCGGGAACCGTTTGATCGAAGACGGCGCGATAGTTGAGCTAAGGGACAAAGACGCATGGCAGTGGCAGGCATCAGCGCCAATCGGCTCGAGCTTCTCCAGATCGCGGACGCTGTGGCGCGCGAGAAGTCGATCGATCGCAAGATCGTGATCCAGTCGATGGAGGAGGCGATCGAGCTCGCCGCCAAGGCTCGCTACGGCGCGGAAAACGACATCCGCTGCGAGATCGACGGCAAGACCGGCGAGACCAAGCTGATGCGGGTCGAGACCGTGGTCGAAGTGGTCGAGGACGATTCCAAACAGATCGATCTGGCCGCCGCCCGCAAGCGCAAGCCCCAGGCCCAGGTCGGCGATACGTTCGTCGAGCAGTTGCCGCCGCTCGATTTCGGCCGGGTCGCTGCCCAGAACGCCAAGCAGAAGATCATCCAGAAGGTGCGCGACGCCGAGCGCGACCGCCAGTTCGCCGAGTACAAGGACCGCATCGGCGACATCATCAACGGCACCGTCAAGCGGGTCGAATACGGCAACGTGATCGTCGACCTCGGCCGCGCCGAAGGCATCATCCGCCGCGACGAGATGATTCCGCGCGAAAACGTGCGCTATGGCGACCGCATCCGCGGCTTCATCTACGACGTCCGCCGCGAGCAGCGCGGCCCGCAAATCTTCGTATCCCGCGCCAAGCCCGAGTTCATGGCCCGCCTTTTCGCGATGGAAGTGCCGGAAATCTACGACGGCACGGTTGAGATCAAGTCGGTGGCGCGAGACCCCGGCAGCCGCGCCAAGATCGCGGTGATATCGCATGATTCCTCGATCGATCCGGTCGGCGCCTGTGTCGGCATGCGCGGCCAGCGTGTTCAGGCCGTGGTCGGCGAATTGCAGGGCGAGAAGATCGATATCATCCAGTGGAAGCCGGAAGCCGCCGAGTTCATCGTCAACGCGCTGGCGCCGGCCGAAGTCACCAAGGTCGTTCTCGACGAGGATTCCAACCGCATCGAAGTCGTGGTGCCGGAAAGCCAGCTCTCACTCGCAATCGGCCGGCGCGGTCAGAACGTGCGCCTCGCGTCCCAGCTCACAGGCTGGGACATCGATATCGTGACCGAAGCGGAAGAGAGCGAGCGGCGCCAGAAGGAATTCGCCGAGCGCTCGGCCCTGTTCATGGAAGCGCTCGACGTAGATGAAGTGATCGCGCAAGTGCTGGTCACCGAAGGTTTTGCAACTGTCGAAGAGGTCGCTTTCGTGGATGTAGCCGAGATTGCCCATATCGAAGGGTTTGACGAAGGCACTGCCGAGGAAATCCAGACGCGTGCACGCGAATTCCTCGAGAAGCAGGAAACCGACCGCGACAACAAGCGCCGTGAACTCGGCGTCGCCGATGATCTGGCCAAGGTCACCGGCGTCACCACGCTGATGATGGTCCGGCTCGGCGAGAACGGAATCAAGACGGTCGAGGATTTGGCCGATTGCGCGACCGACGATCTCTCGGGCTGGGTCGAGCGCAAGAAAGAAAAAGGCGCTGAACCTGTCCGCCACAAGGGCATTCTCGAGGGCTTCGACGTCAGCCGGAAGGACGTGGAGGACATGATCATGTCGGCCCGCGTCGTGGCCGGCTGGATCAAACCGGAAGATCTGGCACAGCCCGAGGCAGAAGCGGCTGAAGAAGACGGCACCGACACGCCGGGCGATGCCCAGCCGGGCGCCTGAGGCGGTTATGTGCAAGCGGAGACGATACGGTTCATGGAAGCGGCTGCGGACGACATCGCGGACGAAGAAGATGCCAGCTCGCCGCTGCGCACTTGCATCGTCACGCGCGCGCAGCTTCCTCCGGAGCAACTGATACGGTTCGTCGCCGCTCCCGACGGCTCGATCGTCCCCGATCTCGCATGCCGGCTGCCAGGCCGTGGCGCCTGGGTCATGTGCGAGCAGGCCACGGTCGAGACAGCCATCAAGCGCAAGGCGTTCGGCCGCAGCCTGAAGCGCGAGGTCACAGCGGCGCCCGACCTTGCCGCACTCGTCGAGCGCCTGCTGCTTAGGCGGGTCTGCGACGGCCTCAGCATCGCGCTGAAGGCCGGGCTCGTTTTGACCGGCTTCACCAAGATCGATTCGGCCATCGCGCAGGGCCAGCCCGTGGCGATTTTGCACGGACTGGGCGCGGCGGAAGACGGGATGGAAAAGCTCGATCGGCGCTTCGCCGCGATGTCGCGGGATGCCGGCCGGCCAGCGATCGTTGTGCGCGATCTAACGATTGAACAAATGAGCTTGGCCTTGGGCCGGGCAAATGTGGTACATGCTGCTCTCATGGTGGGCGGCGCGGCACGGCATTTCCTTACGGAGGCTGAGCGCTTGGCGCGCTACAGAACCGGCAGAACAGACGCATGAGACAGTAATCGACGGCCCCATGGCCGCCGCCCCGACCGATTTCATCGAGCACAGGCAAGGTATGAGCGAGACGAAAGACGCAACCGATAAGACACTCCGTAGTGGGACTCGCAAGCCGCTGAGCCTCAACAGGACTGTCGACTCGGGCCACGTACAGCAGAAGTTCAGTCATGGCCGCTCGAAGTCGGTCGTGGTGGAAAAGAAGCGCAAGCGCCTGCTGGGCCCCGGCGACACCGAGGAAACCGCAGTCGTGCAGGAGGCTCCCGCGCCCAAGGCGCCGGCCCCGCGTCCGGCTTCAGGCGCACGTCCGGTCGCAGGCGCCGGCCAACAGGCCGCGCCATCGAGCGCGCAGGCCCATCGAACGCTGTCCGACCGCGAACAACAAGCCCGCGCCAGCGCCCTGAGCGCCGAGCGTCGCGCACAGGAAGCCGCCGAGGCCGACCGGCAGCGCCGCCAGGACGAGCACGACGACGATACCGAGGCACAGGCGAACGCGCCCGTAGACGAGGCGACCGAAACAAGTTTGGCCACCGAGACTGCGCCGTCTGCGCCAGCCGCGGAAGCGCAGGCCGAAGCCGTGGCCAACGAGGCGCCTTCCTCGGCCGTCACCGAGCCAGCGGCAGAACAACCCGTTGTCGCGGCTCCTGCCGTTACCACCGCACCACAACCCCTCAGGGCCCCCGCGCCCGGACAACTGCAGCGCATTCAGACAAGACCCGCACCGGCCACGCCGCCACCTGCCCGTCCGTCGGCTCCCAGCACCGCTGGCGGCCGTCCGGCAGACAGATACGTGCCGCGTCCCCCGCGCACGGACGACACGCAACGCCCCGCTGCATCCGCACGGCCAGCGCCGCGCGTCGAGGGTAGCTCCTCGCAGCCGCTCTTCAAGCCGGCCGGCATGACGCCGATGATCATTTCTCGCCGGCCGCCGCCCAAACCGCCCGAAGCCATCAAGAAGGCGGAAGAAGCGGTTCAGGCCAAGCAGCGTCCGCTGCGCCCCACGGCAACCGTCGCCGATGTCAGCGACGAGGACGATTCACGCGCCAAGAAGCGCGGCGCCGGCGGCGCACCGGTCAAGACGCCGCGCGTCGTTACCAAGGGCGATGAAAACCGCGTCCGCGGCAAGCTCACCATTACCAACGCCTTCGACGAGAGCCAGCGGCAGAGGTCGCTCGCCTCGCTCAAGCGCCGCCGCGACCGCGAGAAGCTCAAGGCGATGGGCGTGCCGCAGGCCCGTGAAAAGGTCATGCGCGAGGTGACCATCCCCGAGGCGATCACGATCCAGGATCTCGCCAACCGCATGACCGAACGTGCCGTCGACGTCATCAAGCTCCTGATGAAACAGGGCACGATGCACAAGATCAACGACGTCATCGATGCCGACACCGCCGAGTTGATCGTGACCGAATTCGGCCACACCGCCAAGCGCGTGTCGGAAGCCGACGTGCTCGAAGGCTTCATCGGCGAAAAGGATGCCGACGAGGCGACCGAGCCGCGTGCCCCCGTAGTCACCATCATGGGCCACGTCGACCACGGCAAGACTTCGCTGCTCGACGCGATCCGCCACGCCAACGTGGCGAGCGGTGAGGCCGGCGGCATTACCCAGCACATCGGCGCTTATCAGGTGGTCACCGACACCGGCCACAAGATCACGTTCATCGATACGCCAGGCCACGAGGCGTTCACCGCCATGCGTGCCCGTGGCGCAAAGGTGACCGACATCGTCGTGCTGGTGGTTGCCGCCGACGACGGCGTGATGCCGCAGACGATCGAGGCGCTCAATCACGCCAAGGCTGCCGGCGTACCGATGATCGTCGCGATCAACAAGATCGACAAGCCCGACGCCGATCCCAAGCGCGTGACCACGGAGCTCCTCCAGCACGAGATCGTGGTGGAAAGCCTGGGCGGCGACGTGCTGGACGTGCCGGTGTCCGCGATCAAGCGGACCAACCTCGACAAACTGCTCGAGGCGATCGTGCTGCAGTCGGAAATCCTGGAGCTCAGGGCCAATCCGAACCGCAACGCCAACGGCTACGTGATCGAAGCCAAGCTCGAGCGGGGCCGTGGTCCCGTCGGCACGCTGCTCGTCCAGCGCGGCACGCTGCGGGTCGGCGACATCGTGGTCGCCGGCAAGTCGTGGGGCCGCGTGCGCGCCCTGATCGACGACAAGGGCGAAAACGTCAAGGAAGCCGGCCCATCGGTGCCGGTCGAGGTGCTCGGTTTCGACTCGGCACCCGAAGCCGGCGACGAGTTCTCGGTCGTGGAAAGCGATGCCCGCGCCCGCGAGATCTCCGATTATCGCGTCCGCCAGCGTCGCGACACACTAGGCTCCGCCAGCACGCCGCGCACGCTCGAAGGCATGATGCAGCAGTTGAAGAACGCCGGGAAGAAAGAGTTCCCGCTGGTCATCAAGGGCGACGTGCAGGGCTCGGTCGAAGCCATCTCCGGCTCGCTCAAGAAGATCTCGACCGACGAGGTGGAGGCACGCCTGATCCACACCGGCGTCGGCGGCATCACCGAATCGGATGTGTCGCTGGCCAACGCATCGAAGGCGATCGTGATCGGCTTCAACGTGCGCGCCAACATCCAGGCCAAGCAGTTGGCCGACAGCCTCGGGCTGGAAATCCGTTACTACAACATCATCTACGATCTCGTGGATGAGGTGAAGGCGGCCATGTCCGGCCTGCTCGCGCCGACCCGGAAGGAAGTCGTCCTGGGCCACTGCGAGATCCTGCAGGTGTTCGACATCTCCAAGGTCGGCAAGATCGCCGGCGCCCGCGTCACGGACGGCAAGGTGGAGCGCGGCGCGCGCCTCCGCTTGCTGCGCGACAACGTGGTGATCCTGCAGGAAGGAAAGCTCTCGACCTTGAAGCGCTTCAAGGACGACGTGCGCGAGGTGGTAAGCGGCCAGGAATGCGGCATCGCGTTCGAGAACTTCCAGGACCTCAAGCCCGGCGACGTGATCGAGTGCTACCAGGTCGAGATCATCAAGCGGAGCTTGTGAGGTTGTCGCTCACGGCTGCTGTTCCAGGCGCCGCAGGGTGCGGTACCAAAACAACCGCACCCCCTTCGCCGCTCTGGCAATCGGCTTAGAGCACGCTATAAGCAGCCTCACACGGGTGTCAGACCCTCTGGGTCTGACACCCTGCGCCGCCTTCGCTCCATTGAATGAGCTCTGGCTGCACCTCTTTCCGAGGTGTCATACCCGGAGGGTCTGACACCACTACTCACAGAAG
>CAMDPA010000019.1 GCA_945903565.1 Devosia equisanguinis
GAAGGCTGGGCCGACGCTACTTTCAAGGCAACAACAAGCCAGAAACCGAGGAGTTGGTCATGAGCAAGATTACCAACATCGAGCGCGGTACCGAAACCGGCAAACAGCGCCAGTTCCCCGCTGCCGTCTCCGCCGCACTGCGAGAATTCGATCGCGCGCGATCCGATGTGATCGAGATCATCGATTTGACCCAGCTGATAGAGGAGGCCGTCGAGGCGCTTCGTCATCGCGCATTCGAGCGCCGCGTCCGCATCGCGTGCTGCGTTCTCGACGACCTCGCTGTGCTTGGCAACGACCACGAGAGCGCCAAGCGCCTCCACACCATGCTGGCAGCGGCAATCGACATTGCCATCCCGGGAACGCGCATGGAGTGCAACGCGGTCGCAGAGCGCAGCGGCCTGGTCGTTCGGGTTCGCTTCATGCGACCTGCGAAGCGGGCGGAGGGTGATAGCGCTGAGATCGTCGGCGGCGAGGTTGCTGCGTGCTGGCCGAAGATCGAGGACTTTTGAACGCTGCAGGCGCAGAACTTCAGTCACGCCAAAAGTATGACGGCGGAGGAATTCGAGGAGCACTGTCATGAAAGCAAGTGTTATCGACAAGGCCGGCACCCGCGATGAACGTCGAGAGCTCGCCGGCAAATGTGCGATCGTAACCGGCTCGACGAGCGGCATCGGCCTGGGCATTGCCCGGGGCTTAGCCGAGGTAGGCATGAACGTCATGCTCAACGGCTTCGGCGACACGGCGGATATCGAGACGACTCGGCGCGAGCTTTCCTCCGCGTTTGGCGTGGCGGCGACCTACTCGGCCGCCGATATGTCTAAGCCCGATGAGATCGAGGCGATGGCCGAAGCGGCTCGAGCTGCCTTCGGCAGTGTCGACGTGCTCGTCAACAACGCCGGCATCCAGCACGTCGAGGCGATCGAGACGTTTCCGCCCGCGAAATGGGATGCGATCATCGCCATAAATCTATCCTCGGCGTTTCACGCAACCCGTGCGGTTGTGCCCGAGATGAAAGCCCGCGAGTGGGGCCGCATCGTCAACATCGCCTCGGCGCACGCGCTGGTGGCTTCGCCCTTCAAGTCGGCCTATGTCGCGGCCAAGCACGGCGTGCTGGGCCTGACCAAGACCGTTGCGCTCGAGACTGCCGAGCACGGCATCACCGTCAATGCGATCTGCCCCGGCTACGTGCTGACACCACTCGTGCGCAAGCAGATCCCGGAGACTGCGAAGGCGCGTGGCATCACGGAGGAGCAGGTGATCCGCGACGTGCTTCTGCACGCCCAGCCGACACGCGCTTTCGTGACGACGGAGCAGATCGCCGCGCTCACCGTGTTCCTGTGCACCGGCGCGGGTGCCTCCATCACCGGCGCCGCGTTACCGATCGAGGGCGGCTGGACGGCGCAGTGACCATTGCGCGGGCCTCGCCTGGACCGTGGTCCGGGCGAGACCCGGCCACTTTCAGGCAGCGACAGGAGCCGCTCATGCCGCGCATTGCGTCGAACCCGCAGGCCGTGCCTGCCGCCCTGTATTCTCGGGCCACCGGTCAGCGCTCGCGCGCGATCGTTGTTGGTCTGATCGCGTTCCTCACCCTCGTGGATCTGTTCGCGGCGCAGGCGATCCTGCCTTCGCTCACGCAGCGCTACGGCGTCTCGCCGGGCTCGATGGGCCTTGCCGTCAACGCCAGTACGCTCGGCATGGCGGTGACTAGCCTCGCCGTCGCGCTCTTCGCGAGCCGGATCGACCGCCGCATCGGCGTCGTCGCGAGCCTGGCGCTGCTTGCCGTCCCGACCACGCTGCTGGCGAGCGCGCCGGATCTCGCCACGTTCGCTGGCCTGCGCATCGTGCAAGGCATCTGCATGGCCGCCGCCTTCACGCTGACGCTCGCCCACCTCGGCGAGGCGTTCGCGCCCGAGGATGCGGCAGGTGTTGTCGCTGCCTATATCACCGGCAATGTGCTGAGCAATCTTGTCGGCCGCCTGATGTCGGCGGCCGTGGCCGATCATTTCGGGATTGCGGCCAGCTTCTACATGTTCGCAGCTCTCAATGTTGCCGGCGCCGCGCTGGCGTGGGCGACGATCCATCGCGCACCAGCAATGGGCAGCGCCATGCCCAATGCCGATCGCATGATGTCGGCCTGGCGCGCACACCTCGCCCGGCCCGATCTGCGTGCCGCCTGCGCGATCGGATTCTGCATCCTGTTCGCGTTCATCGGCACGTTCACCTACGTCAATTTTGTGCTGCGTCAGCCGCCGCTCTCGGTCGGCCCCATGCAGCTCGGCCTCGTCTATTTCGTGTTTCTCCCATCGGTGCTGACGACGCCGCTCGCCGGGGCCGCGGCGGCGCGCTATGGGCTGCGTGCAGCCATGTGGAGCGCACTTCTCATAGCAGCAGTGGGCCTCGCGCTGCTGCTCGCCGAGCGCCTCGATCTCGTTCTGCTCGGCCTCGTGCTCGTGGGGACCGGTACGTTCTTCGCGCAGGCGCTGGCCACGGGCTACGTTGGCCGCGCAGTCACAGTGGATCGCGGCGCGGCGAGCGGCATCTATCTCGCGAGCTATTTCTGCGGCGGCCTTGTCGGCAGCGCCGTGCTCGGCCAGCTGTTCGACCGGCTCGGCTGGACAGCCTGTGTTGCTGGAATCGCAATGTCGGTCGCGGTTGCCGCGCTGCTCACGCGGCGACTGCGCACGTAGCACCTTGTTCGAGTTGGCTGCGAATTGGATCGGTGGCGTCCTCTGTCCGCGTGCGCGGCAGGGGAATTTTAAATGCTCGGGGCTCTCCCGTGCTCGTGCGGTAGAGCAGATGCGGGGGACGCGGCTTTCAGACTCGACGCGCTCAACTGAAAAAGGGGCGGGCTTTCGCCCACCCCTTTCCGTACTCCGCACTCGCGCTGAGCGCTACTGGCTCACATCGCGTGCTTGTCATGATCGGCGTCGTGCAGGATGTCGGACGACAGCAGCACGGCGGGCCTGTTGGACGTGTTCTTCCACCAGTGCGACGTGGTGTGGATCTCCTCTGCGACCTCGCCCGCCTTGTGCACGATCGGCACCGCGCAGGTGCTGCGGTATTCCACGATCGTGCCCGAAACGATGTAAATGATTGCCGGCCGCTCGCCATGGCTGTGCCACGGCACCACGCCGCCCGGCTGCACGACGAGCCGCCGCAGACGAAGCTTGTGCTCCTTCAGCTTCGGGCCTTCCTTGGCGAGGTCGATCGAGCCGATCACCTTGTCGTCGACGCCCTTCGGCATGGTCGCTCCGGGCTTCTGTGCGTCGGCCATCACCTTTTCGGCCGGGCAGGTCCCCGCGAACGCCGCCGTCGACATCAGCGCGGTCACGCCGCTTGCCACGAGGCCGAGTGTCAGTTTGCTGATCTTTGTCATCTCACGATCTCCGGTTCTTGAGTTGTCACGCGTGGTTTGTTCGACGGCACCGTTTTGCGCCGACACCAGGAGAATGGCGTGAACCAGATCGCGCATGAAATGCCGCCTGCCTCCGGATTTCATAGCGCGCGGCTATTTGCGCGAGACGGTCGCAATAGCCCACGCGCATAGAATGGTGAGCCACTCGATATTTCAATCGCCCGCCTGCAGCGCGTATCTTCAGGGCGTGCACAACAACGCACGCGAGATGCTCAGCAATGGAGAGACCCGATGCGCAGGACATGGATGATAACGACGGCGTGCTTGGCAGCTGCGACCGTGATCGCCAGCGCGGCACCGCGCCTCGTCGGAGCCGAAACCGCCGACAAGCAGAGCCATATCGCCGAAGGCATCGTGAAGGTCGGCAGCGCCTATGGGATGGCCGATACCATTGCGAGGCTGAAGGGGGACATCGCCGCGAAGGGTATCCTGTTCTTCTCGGAGATCGACCAGGCCAAGCTGGCCGCGAACGCCGGCATCAAGCTCAATCCGTCGACGCTGCTGGTGTTCGGCAATCCCCCGCTCGGCACGCTCTTCATCACCGCCAACGCATCGGCGGGCCTCGACTGGCCGGTGCGCCTGCTGGTGTACGAGGCGGACGGCAAGGTCTGGGTCGCCTACACCGACTTCGATTGGATCGCGCGCCGCCACCGCATCACCAATCGCGATGTCGAGTTCAAGATGGCATCCGGCGTGATCGCCTCGATCACCAGCAGCGTGACGGCGAAGTGATGGCGCCCTCCCAACTTTGAGCTGAGTTTGGCCTGCTGGGCGTTCGTCATCTATTGATGGGCTTGTGCGAAAGGCGCGCGGTAGAAGGCAGGCCCTCGCAGGCGGCTCGGTTTGGCGATGTGCCCGATCGGGTTGCTTGGAGTGGCCTGGCAGAGCGATGCTCAACCCAGGTACTCACGGAAAAACCGACGGCTTCGTCGCGGCAGCGTCCATCTGATGCCTTTCGCAGAATGGGTCTCATGATTCTGGGAAACGCTCTGTCAGCGCCAATGGCGGGAGCCGGCGCAGTGGGGCACGAAGGCACACTGATGTCCGCTTCCAGATGAGCTACGGCCGCGCATAGAACAAAAAGAGAAACCGCAGCTAAGGGTCACAAGCGACGCCTTCGCACCGTCTTGCTCCTGTCGCAGGTCACTTCAGCTTACCCCCGGTCAGCGACCGGTGCAGATTTTTCGTCGGAGCAAGAGGCCGCCCCTCACCCTGCCCTCCCCGTAAGGACGGGGTGACGGAATCCGCGCGGCGCCCTCAGCAGGTTCTGGCCCACCTCGGATTCGTTCTTAGAGTGTTCCACCCGGCACCCAATCCGGTGAGCAGCGGACATGGGCGACTGCGGACGTGGTCCCCATACAACCCAGCGTGTCGAAGAGGGCGCTACATCGGTCTGCCTTCGTTATGGTCGGTTCGACCATGTTGAATGATGCGTTGCACCACGTCGTGGGGCGGTATGGGAATGTCGAAAGGGGTGTTGCGATGTGTCGATCGTCGACGCGACTTATCCCCGCCCCTCGGCCCCAGCGCTAATGTCCTCGCATCTCACCGCATCAACAAGGCCCAAGCTCGAGCTGGGAGGATGGGAGCGGGGAGAGCGTGCCGGATACGCCAGGGGACATCAGCTGCCTCTGGAGGATCTCTGCCCGGCGAGGCAACAATCTCGTCCAACTCCGGATCTCAGGATGCGCCGGAGGATGGTGGTGCCGCGATCCGTAAAGGGGGTCCACCCCCGTCGTACGTAGTGGGGCGGCGTGGCCGCATCCAATACAAACAAAAGTTCGAGGCCTTGCCGCCCCGCTCCTTTGTTGCTTCGCGCCATCCTGCCGGCGCCATCTGTCTCCGCCGCGCGGAGCCGGAGCCGCTTTGCCATGCTGCCCAGGCCATCCCTCGAGCAGCGTGTCGATCGAGACCTATTCCGCCGCGGCTGCCATCTCCGCGCGTTCGACCTTGGCGGCGCAATACTTGAACTCGGGGATTTTGCCCATCGGGTCGAGTTGCGGGTTGGTCAGCATGTTGGCCGGAGCTTCGGCGAAGCAGAACGGGATGAACACCATCCCGACGGCCACGTCGCGGTCGGCGCGCGCCTTCAAGGTGATCGCGCCACGCCGCGTCGATACGCGCACCATGTCGCCCGGCTTGAAGCCAAGGCGCTCCATTTCGCGCGGATTGAGTCCGGCGATCGCCTCCGGCTCGAGCGCATCGAGGTGCGTCGAGCGGCGCGTCATCGAGCCGGTGTGCCAATGTTCCAGCATGCGGCCCGTCGTCAGCACCATCGGATAGGCGGCGTCCGGCATCTCGTCGGGTGGCAGCAGCGTGGCCGGTACGATCTTGGCGCGGCCCGATGGCGTCGGGAACGAGGTCGCGAAGATGATCTCGTTGCCGGGCTTGTCGAGGGCGTCGCACGGATAAGTGACGACATCCTCGCGCTCCAGCCGCTCCCAGGTGATGTTCGTGAGCGATGGCATCACGCCCGCCATCTCCGTGTAGACTTCGGAGATGTGGCCGTAATTCCAGTCGTAGCCGACGCGGCGTGAAATCTCGGCGATCAGCTGCCAATCCTGCCGCGCTTCGCCTGGTGTCGGAACGGCGGGGCGCGCCATCTGCACCTGGCGATTGGTATTGGAGAACGTGCCCCACTTTTCCGCGTGTGCGGACGCAGGCAGGATCACGTCCGCGTGCCATGCCGTCTCGGTCAGGAAGATGTCCTGCACCACGAGGTGATCGAGCATCGCAAGGGCCTCGCGCGCATGCTGCACGTCGGGGTCGGACATCGCGGGGTTCTCGCCCAGGATATACATGCCGCGGATGCCGCCAGCGTGGATGTCGTTGACGATCTCGACGACGGTGAGGCCCTTCGTGGGGCTCAGCGCGCGCCCCCACAGCCGCTCGTATTCGGCGCGGACGTCAGGGTTCTCGACGCTGCGATAGTCCGGATAGAGCATCGGGATGAGGCCGGCGTCCGACGCGCCCTGCACGTTGTTCTGGCCGCGCAGGGGATGCAGACCCGTTCCGGGCCGGCCGACCTGGCCGGTGACCAGAGCAAGCGCGATCAGGCAGCGCGCGTTGTCGGTGCCGTGGGTATGCTGGGAAATGCCCATGCCCCAGAAGATCAGCGAGCGCTCCGAGCGTGCATAGAGCCGCGCCACCTCGCGGATAGTGGCGGCGGGGATGCCGCACAGTTCGGCCATCGCCTCAGGCGCGAATTCCTTGACCTTCGCCTTCAGCGCCTCGAACCCCTCCGTGTGCGCCTGCACATACTGCACGTCGACCATGCCCTCTTCGATGATGGTGTGCAGCATGGCGTTGAGCAGCGCGACATCGCGGCCCGGCGTGAACTGCAGGACGTGGCTGGCAAAGCGTGAGATGCCTTGGTTCTGGCCGCGCGGGTCCACCACGATCAGCTTGGCGCCGCGCTTGGCTGCGTTCTTGAGGAACGTCGCGGCGACGGGATGGTTTTCCGCAGGCCGTGCGCCGATCACGATAATGCAATCGCTATCCTTGGCCGCTGTGAACGGTGCGGTGACGGCACCCGAGCTCAGGCCTTCCATCAGCGCCGCGACCGAGGATGCGTGGCAAAGCCGCGTGCAGTGGTCGACGTTGTTGGTGCCGAAGCCCTGCCGGATCAGCTTCTGGAAGAGATAGGCTTCCTCATTGGAGCCCTTGGCTGAGCCGAAGCCGGCAATGCCTGCTGGCCCCTTGGTTGCGTGAACCTTCTTGAGGCCGCCCGCCGCGCGATCGAGCGCCTCTTCCCACGTTGCCTCGCGGAAGTATGCGCCGACGTCCTCGCGCCGGATCTGCATATTGGCGTCCTTGGCGACGCCGTCGCGGCGGATCAGCGGCTTCTTCAGACGGTCGGCGTGGTGGATGTAGTCGAAGCCGAAGCGGCCCTTGACGCACAGGCGATTGTTGTTGGCTGGACCATCGCGGCCGTCGACGTAGAGGATCTTGTCGTCCTTCACGTGGACCGTGGTCTGGCAGCCGACGCCGCAATACGGGCACAGCGTGTCAACGGACTTATCCTCGAACGCAATGCGCTTTCCGGTCGAGCGGTCGAGTAGGTTGCCTTCCATCAACGCGCCGGTCGGGCACACCTGCACGCACTCGCCGCATGCGACGCAGGTCGAGTCGCCCATGCCCTTGTCGAAGTCGAACACCACCTTCGAGCCCGCGCCGCGATAGGCCATGCCGATCACGTCGTTCATCTGCACTTCGCGGCAGGCGCGCACGCACAGGCCGCAGTTGATGCAGGCGTCGAGATTGACCGCGATGGCGGTGTGGGTGTTGTCCGGCTCGGGCCGCTCGCTGTGGCCGAAACGGCTGGTGGGCTGTACGCCCATCGCGTCGATCCAGTTCCAGAATTTGGACGTGGGATCGTGGCTCTCCTCGCGCACGGGCTGATCTGCCGCGAGCAATTCGAACACCATCTCGCGCGATTTCTTCGCGCGCTCGGATGCAGTCTTGACCTTCATGCTGGCCGCTGGCTTGCGCTGACACGAAGCGGCCAGCACGCGCTCGCCCTCGACCTCCACCATGCACGCGCGGCAATTGCCGTCGGCGCGATAGCCCGGCGCTGGATGCCAGCACAGATGCGGGATCGTCGTCCCCTCGCGCTTGGCGACCTGCCAGATGGTCTCGCCATCGTTCGCCTCGACCTCGCGGCCATCGAGCGTGAAGGTGATCTTGGTCATGTCGATCTCGATCTCGTAGGTTGGGTTAGCCGTGCGGGCACGGCGTAACCCAACATCTGTTGCGGCTCCGTCGTTGGGTTGCGCGGCGCTGCGCACCGCTAACCCAACCTACGCAGCACCTAATGCTTGTGCTGCTGATGTTGGTGGTGCTCGTGACCACCACCATAGCCCCGAAGTTCTGCGTATTTCTTGCGTTGCTCATCGCTCAGCAGCGGTGTCGTCTCGATGTGGGCGACGAGATGGGCGCGGCGCAGCTCGGAGCGCAGGCGCTCGGTGTCGCGCAACCGGGTCTGAAGGCTGCCGGTCTCGACCTTGCCCGACTTGAAAATCTCGTCGATCGCCTGCTCGGCAGCGACATAGCGCGCGCCGATCGACTTGGCGCGCATCTGCATCCGCTTGAAGATCTGCTCGACCCGCTTTTTCTGTTGCGGCGTCAGTGCCAGCTTGTCGGCCAGTTCCAGCACGTGCGCGGGGCCAGGATAGCCGTTGAGCTCGGCCGGTTTGGCCAGGCCCCAGCCGCCACCTGCGAGCAGCATTTTAACGTCGGCTTCCGACAGCGATGAGATCGCGCGCATTTGCTGGCCGGCGTAGGGCTGCGCGGTGGCCGGCGCGGCGTGACCGGCATGCTGGGCAACGGCGGGCGAGCCGAATGCCAATCCGGCGGCAACCGCGGTCAATAGTATTCGATACAGCACTGTCATCCTCGACCTCGTAGGTTGGGTTAGCGGTGCGGTAGCGCCGCGTAACCCAACATCTTCTGTGGCTCCGTCGTTGGGTTGCGCGGCGCCCGCTGCTAACCGAACCTACGACGTGATTACCGCAAATCTTCCGGGAAGTATTTCAGCACTGACTTGATAGGGTTAGGCGCGGCCTGCCCCAGTCCGCAGATGGAAGCATCCGCCATCACCTGTCCCAGGTCGGCGAGAAGGTCGCCGTTCCAGTTGCCGGCTTCGAGCATGGCCACGGCCTTCTCGGTGCCGTTGCGGCAAGGCGTGCATTGCCCACAGCTCTCATCCTCGAAGAAACGCATCAGATTGAGCGCGACTGCCTTCATGTCGTCCTTGTCGGACAAGATCACGACGGCGTGGCTGCCGACGAAGCTGCCGTGCTTCTCGAGCTGGCCGAAGTCCAGGGGTATGTCGGCCATGTAGGCCGGCAGGATGCCGCCGGACGCACCGCCGGGAAGATAGCCCTTGAAGTTGTGGCCCTCGGCCATGCCCCCGCACAGTTCGATCAGGTCGCGTCCGGTGGACCCCGCAGGCGCGAGCACGACGCCCGGCTTCTTGACACGGCCCGAAACAGAATAGCTGCGCAGGCCCTTGGCGCCGTTCTTGCCGAGGTCGGCGAACCACGTGGCGCCCTTTTCCAGGATCGCGGGTACCCAATAGAGCGTCTCGATGTTGTTGACGAGCGTCGGGCGTCCGAACAGGCCGACCTGCGCGACATAAGGCGGGCGATGGCGCGGGAGGCCGCGCTTGCCCTCGATCGACTCGATCATCGCGGATTCTTCGCCGCAGATGTACGCGCCCGCGCCGCGGCGGAGATGCAACCTGGTGTGCTTGGCGAGACCCGCGGTTTCCAGCTTGGCCATCTCCTTCAGCAGAATCTCGCGTGCCACCGGATATTCGTCGCGCAGGTAGATGTAGACGTCGGTCGCCTCCACGGCCCAGGCCGCGATCAGCATGCCTTCGAGGAACGTGTGCGGCTCGCGCTCGAGATAGACGCGATCCTTGAACGTGCCGGGTTCGCCCTCGTCGCCATTGACTGCCATCAGGCGCGGGCCCTTCTCTGCGCGCACGAGGCCCCACTTGCGACCGGTCGGAAAGCCGGCGCCGCCAAGACCGCGCAAGCCGCCATCGGAAAGCGCTGCGATCACGTCGTCGACTTTGCGCGCGCCTGAGATACAGGCATCGAGCATCTTGTAGCCGCCGGCCACGCGATAGGCGGCGAGGTCTTGATAGGCGGCGGTGTGGGCGTGCGTGTCGCCCTTGGCGGCGGCTTCCAGAAGTCCGGCCGGATCGGCATGATCCACGTGGTTGTGGCCGACCTCGGCGATCGGGGCGAGATCACAGCGGCCCATGCACGGCGCGCGCACGACGCGGACGTTGTCTGGGCAGTCTTCGCCCAGCGCACCGATCAGCGTTTCGGCGCCGGCCAGCATGCAGGAGAGCGAGTCACACACACGGATGGTGACCGCAGGCGGACGCTCCTCGCCGTCGCCGACGACATCGAAGTGGGCGTAGAACGTCGCGACCTCGTAGACCTCCGCCATCGGCAGACGCATCAACTCGGCCAGTGCCTGGAGGTGACCTGCGGGCAGGCACCCCTCGGTGTCCTGGATCTTATGCAGGTACTCGATCAGCAGCGCGCGCTCGTATGGTGCCGGGCCGATCAAGCCAGTGACGGTGTCGACGTCGGCTTGATGGAGCACGCGGCCCTTGGGGAAAAGTGCGCCCTTCCGGCGGCCCGCCCCGGGGTGGATTGCGCGGCCGTTGCCACCTTTGGTCTTGCCGGCCTCGCTCATCGTGCCTCGCTCATAGTACCGCTTTCGTCTTGCTGCCGGCTGCTGATGCAGGCAGCTTATTCAAACATCGAGGCCCCGCTGCGCATCCGCACGGGGCCACTCGACCACACTTTTCGCCAGCTCTTATAGACCGAAGATCGCTTCCAGTGGGCCTTTCGGTAGCGGCACCAGAAACCACTTTTCGAACATGAAAAACAATGCGACGGGAACGCCTAGCCCAACCGCAAGCGATCTCAAAGGTGGTTCTTTCGAGGCTAGCATGAAGCCGATGATGAAGATTGCTGAGGCAACATAGATGCCGGCGAACTGGATCAACAGCACATAGCCGGCCGTCGGCACGAGCACCAGAAGTACCCGGCCAAACTGAGTGCGCGTAACGAAGGTATCGTCGCCGTCCGGTTCGAGCCTGGCGAAGGCCCGCACGAGATTGACGATGCTTGCCGCCCCCATCACGATTGCAATCCAGAACGGGAAGAAACCCGCCGCCGGGCCTTGGCCGTCCACCCAACCGAAGCCGATCCGCCAGCTGTCGAACATGTAGATGCTGGCCAGCGCGATGAACAACGCGGCCACCACGATGTCCATCGTGCGGTTGGAGACCAGGGCCGTGCTGTCTTCGGCGCCGCTGCTGCCGTGGTTGCTCATGGGCGATCGGTCCGTAGTGAGGTTCTAGGTGCTGGGGATTAGGGGCTAGTGACTGAGCCAAAATCGAGAGGGACACTCCTTTATCCCTAGCCCCTAGCCCCTGGAACCTGATCCCTATTTGCCCTGGGCCAGGAAGCCCGCTTCTTTCATCAGGTCGTAGTGCAGCTTGTCGTTGGCCTCGACCCACTTGCGGTACTCTTCGCCGGACATGGAGGTCTGGTTGAACGCGCCGTCTTCCATGAATTTCTTCCAGTCGGGCGTGTCTGCCACCTTCTTGAACAGATCGACGTAGTAGTTGACCTGGGCCGGCGTCGCGCCGGGACCCATGAAGATGCCGCGCAGCATTTGATACTCGGTGTTGACGCCCGATTCCTTGCAGGTGGGGATGTCCGACCACGCCTGCGTCGCGGTTATCTTGGCGGTGTAGACACTGCGCTTGGCGTCGAACAGGCACAGTGGACGAAGATTACCGGCCTTCCACTGCGACACGGCCTCGATCGGATTATTTACCGTCGAATCCACGTGCTTGCCGACGAGTTGGGTCGCGACCGCGCCACCACCTGCATAGGGGATGTAAGTGAACTTCTTGGGCGCGGTGAGCTTTTCTAGCGCCACCGTGATGATTTGGTCTTCCTGCTTGGAACCGGTGCCGCCCATCTTGAACTTACGGTCGTCGCCCGCCTTCACTGCGTCGATGAATTCCTTCGCGGTCTTGTAAGGGGCCTCGGCGTTGACCCATAGAACGAACTGGTCGAGCGCCAGCATCGAAACCGGTGTCAAGTCCTTCCAGTTGAATGGCACGCCGGTTCCCAGCGGCGTGGTGAACAGGTTCGACAACGTGATCACGATCTTGTGGGGATCGTTCTTCGCATGTTTCATTTCCAGGAAGCCCTCGGCCCCTGCACCACCGCCCTTGTTCACGACGACCATCGGCTGCTTCATCAGGGAATGCTTGGTGACAACGCCCTGGAGGAAGCGCGCCATCTGGTCCGCGCCGCCACCCGTGCCGGCGGGGATGATGAAGTTGATGGGCCGTGTTGGCTCCCAGGCCTGAGCCATGGCAGGCGCAGCCGCCGTGGCCGTAATGCCGAAGATGGCAGCGGCTTGCACGTAGTTGCGGCGGTTCTTTCGCGAGTTTGAGCTACGCATCGTACTTCTCCCCAATGGTGTCTCTTTGGACTACCGATTTATTCGCTACGTTTCGAGCGCAGGCGTTCGTTGGCTTCTATGTAGGAACTCAGGCGCGCTTCTAAAGACCTATTGTCGGCCTCCAGTTCTTCCAGCGTGGCTGGCTGCCATTGATCGTTCTCGATGATGGCAGCCGAAAGCTTCTGCTTGAGTTCACGGTTCAGCGCTCGCGCCTGGTTGAGACGCTCGGCATGGTACGATGTAGGTATCCCGGCAGCCTGGGCTGGCGATCCGGCTTGGCCGCCGGCGATCGAGCCGGCAACCGAAGCGCCGGGGATGGCTAGTCCGAGTGCCCGCTCCGATCCTCGTGCGGCGAACTTGTCCTGCGCCCACGAAATCAACGGCCAGAACAGCAACAGCATGCCGATCGTCATGATCGTGCCGACGAGCCAATTCGACCAGAACACGCCAAGCCCGCCCTGACTGCCGAGCAACGCCTGACGGAAGGATTCCTCTGCCTTGTCGCCCAGCACGATGGCCAGAACCATGGGGGCGATTGGATAGCCGAGCTTTTGGAACGTGTAGCCGATCAGGCCGAAGCCCAGCATCATCCACACGTCGAACATATTGTTCTTCACGGTGTAGGCGCCGACGGCGCAGATCACTAGGATCACAGGCGCGATGATCGAGAACGGTACGCGCAGGATCGCGGCGAACAGCGGAACGCACGTGAGCACCACGATCAGGCCGGCGACGTTGCCGAGATACATCGAGGCGATCAGGCCCCACACGAAGTCCTTCTGCTCCACGAACAGCATGGGACCCGGTTGCAGGCCCCAGATCATCAAGCCGCCGAGCAGCACCGCTGCGGTTGGCGAGCCGGGAATGCCGAGTGTCAGCATCGGGAGGAGTGCACTGGTGCCGGCCGCATGGGCCGCGGTCTCGGGCGCGATCACGCCTTCGATCTCGCCCTTGCCGAAGTTCTTACCGTTCGGTGAGAAGCGTTTTGCGAGGCCGTAGCTCATGAACGATGCCGGCGTTGCGCCGCCCGGCGTGATGCCCATCCAGCAGCCGACGATGCAGCTGCGCAGCGACGTCGCCCAATACTTCAGAAGCGTCTTCCAGGTGATGAGGACAGCGCTCAGCCTGATCGCGGCATGCGCGCCCTGAAATTTCAGGCCGCTCTCGACCGAAGCGAGGATCTCGGCGATGCCAAACAGCCCAATCACCGCGATCAGGAAGTCAAATCCGCCGAGCAACTCTTCATGGCCGAAGGTGAGGCGTAGCGAGCCCGTCATCTTGTCGAGGCCAACCGCGCCGAGTGCAAAGCCGAGGCACATCGAGGCCAGCACTTTGAACGGCGAGCCCTTGCCCATGCCGATGAAGCTGGCGAATGTCAGAAAGAACACCGAGAAGAACTCGGCTGGCCCGAATTGCAGTGCGAATCTGGCGATCAGCGGAGCCAGGAACGTGATCATGATGACCGCAAACAGCGCGCCGACGAACGAGGAAGTGAACGCGGCGGTCAACGCCTCATCGGCCCTGCCTTGCTGGGCCATGGGGTGGCCGTCGAAGGTCGTGGCGACAGACCACGGTTCACCCGGAATATTGAACAATATCGACGTGATGGCGCCGCCGAACAAGGCTCCCCAGTAGATGCAGGAGAGCATGATGATGGCCGACGTCGGCGGCATCGTGAAGGTGAGCGGCAGAAGGATCGCAACGCCGTTAGCGCCGCCGAGGCCAGGCAGCACGCCGATAATGACGCCGAGCAGGATGCCGACGAACATCAAAGCGATATTGTACCAGGAGAGCGCAACCTGAAAGCCGCCAATCAGCGACCGGATTTCCTCCATCGCGAGCTACCTTTCCTCCCATGGGCCGGCGCCTTGTCGGGTTCGCACGTATGGCGCTGGTTGAAGGCTTCGAGCTTCTGCCGCACCGCAGAAGTCTGCCCAGCGCAATCCGTACGTCCTGACGTTATTCTAAACGCGGTTCGTGTCGAAGCTACGCTCAGTAGAACGCACTTGCGCGAAACAGTCGTTTGGAGGCGACCAGCTGTCTCTGTGGCATACCATATGCACAATCTCTGGCTGCCGCCAAGGTCTGTGACACACCAATGACATCGGCCAAAAGTTGCAGCCGTAGTTGTCCTGTATCGACCGTCAGAGCATCATTTGATGCGTTGTGCAAGGCCTTGCCTGGCGGATAGAGGGCTCTGCTGTTCCTCGGCGATATTGCAAATCTACGAGGCGGCGCGTATTGACTCTGGTCTACGGTATGCCAGATACACAGTGCGCAGCGACTTGCTGAGCTGACCGGCCATTCTATCTGGCGCCACTATCTGACCCCGGCAGACAGCGCAGGGGGTCCAACCTCGCACGTACAGGTCGAGCCGCCATGTCCGGTGTCAGTCTCAAGATCGCGCCGATCGAGGAGAACCTCAGCCTCAAAGCACGCACCTATGCCGCGCTGAAGCAGGCGATCACCGACATGAACATCTATGCCGACGACGCGGAGCTGCGGTTGGATGAGCGCGAATTGTCGGAAAAGTTCGGCATCTCGCGCACGCCGTTGCGGGAGGCGCTGGCCCAGCTCGATCAGGAAGGGCTCGTGCGCATCGTGCCCCGGCGGGGCATCTATATCCAGCGCAAGACCAAGGCCGAGATCCTCGACATGATCACGGTGTGGGCAGCCTTGGAGAGCATGTCGGCGCGGCTCGCCACCAAGGAAGCAAGCGACGAGGAGCTGGCGAGCCTGCACGGTCTCGTCGATCAGTTCGGGCAGGACGAGCTGGCACGGCGGATGGGTGAATACTCCGACGCCAACATCAAGTTCCACCAGGCGATCATCGCGCTGGGCCGCTGCCCGCTGATCGCAGAGATCACCAAGGGGCTGTTCGTGCACGTCCGCGCGATCCGCCAGCGCACGATCTTCGAACAGGATCGTGCGCGCCGCTCGATCGTCGACCACAAGGAAATCATCGCAGCGCTGGAGGCGCGCGATACCGAACGCGCTGAGCGGCTCGTGCGGGAGCACACACTGAAGCTGCGCGAGCACGTCGAGCTGCACGTCGATCTCGATTGATTGCAATACCGGCCGGAGCGGGCAGCTCGTGGCGGCATGATAAACAACTCAAAACAAAGCAAATGGTGGGAGATCAAGACATGTCCGCAGAGACGCAGAACCTGACCGACGGTTTCCACCTGGTGATCGATGCTCTCAAGCTCAACGACATCAAGACGATCTATCACGTGCCTGGAATCCCAGTGACCGATCTTGGCCGCTTCGCGCAAGCCGAGGGTATGCGGGTCATCTCCTTCCGCCATGAGCAACATGCCGGCTACGCCGCCTCGATCGCTGGTTACCTCACACAGAAGCCGGGCGTCTGTCTCACGGTGTCGGCACCGGGCTTCCTGAACGGCCTGACCGCGCTCGCACATGCCACCACCAACTGCTTCCCAATGATTCTGATTTCGGGCTCTTCCGAGCGTGAGATCGTCGACCTGCAGCAAGGCGACTATGAGGAGATGGACCAGCTCGCCGTCGCCAAGTCGGTGTGCAAGGCTGCCTTCCGCGTACTGCACGCGCAGGATATCGGCATTGCTGTAGCCCGTGCGATCCGCGCCGCCTGCTCGGGCCGTCCGGGCGGCGTCTATCTCGACCTGCCCGCCAAGCTGCTGGGCCAGACGATGGAAGCCACTGCTGGTCTCAAGTCGCTGGTGAAGGTGATCGACCCAGCTCCCGCCTACATTCCATCCCCGGTAGCGATTACGCGCGCACTCGACCTGCTGCGCTCGGCCAAGAAGCCGCTCATCATCCTCGGCAAGGGCGCAGCCTACGCGCAGGCTGACGCGGACATCCGCAAGCTCGTGGAAACCTCGGGCATCCCCTATCTGCCGATGAGCATGGCCAAGGGCCTGCTGCCTGACACGCATCCGCAATCGGCAAGTGCTGCCCGCTCGACCGTCCTCAAAGAGGCCGACGTCGTGATGCTGATCGGCGCGCGGCTCAACTGGCTGCTCTCGCATGGCAAGGGCAAGACCTGGGGGGCGCCGGGAACGCAGAAGTTCATTCACATCGACATCGATCCGAAGGAGATGGACTCCAATATCGAGATCGCGGCTCCAGTCGTCGGAGACATCGCATCCGCGGTCTCCGCCCTGCTGAAAGGGATGGGGCCCAACTGGCAGAAGGCGCCTGTTGAATGGACCAGCGTCGTCCGGGAAAAGGCCGCCGCCAACATCGAGAAGATGGCGCCGCGGCTTCAGAACAACAACGTGCCGATGGACTTCCACGGCGCATTGGGGGCGCTCAAGCGCATCGTCGCGGAACGGCCCGATGTCATCCTCGTCAACGAGGGCGCCAACACGCTCGATTTCGCCCGCTCGATCATCGACATCTATGAGCCGCGCAAGCGCCTCGACGTCGGGACCTGGGGCATCATGGGCATCGGCATGGGCTATTGCGTGGCCGCCGCCGTCGAGACCGGCAAGCCCGTGCTCGCCGTGGAAGGCGACAGCGCGTTCGGTTTCTCCGGCATGGAGATCGAAACGATCTGCCGCTACAAGCTGCCGGTCTGCATCGTCGTGTTCAACAACGGCGGTATCTATCGCGGGACCGACAAGAACCCGACCGGCGGCGCGGACGTCGCCCCCACGGTCTTCGTCAAGGACGCGCGCTACGACAAGATGATGGAAGCGTTCGGCGGCGTCGGCGTCTACGCCACCTCACCCGACGAACTGTCCCGCGCGGTGAAGGAGGCGATAGCCTCCGGCAAGCCGACCCTCGTCAACGCGGTCATCGACGAGAACGCCGGCACCGAGTCGGGCCGCATCGGCAGTCTCAACCCGCAGAGTGTGGTGGGGAAGAAGTAAAGGCGGGAGCGCTAGCTCAAGGGCTCGCTGACCCGCAGCGTATCAGCCAGACCTCGTTGGAGAACATGCTTGAGCGACGCGCTCAAAGTGTTGAAGTCGGTGACGAAGCCCCAGCTTCGAAAGGGGCTATCGTATGTGTTGAAGACGATGCAGCTCGATGCGGCGCTAGCGGCTGCGGAACTAACTCCGCACGTTGATCTCAACTATTGGGTACCGCAACAGGGCGGTTCAATTTTGCAGGCCTTCTATTGGTGCGCGAATGAGCGGATCGAATATGATCGCGTCTACGTACGCGCCGGTTGCGTTCGATCGGAGCATCGACGTGACGCCGCTACTGTTCTCACTTGCCAAGGCTTGCCGCGGTTCGTCATTTGGGTGCGAACGCTCGTGGCATTGCCGAAGAACTCACCTATTCTTCAACAGCAGCCTTTCTTCGATGCGACGTTCGAGGGAGCTAGCCTTCGCGTTCATCACAACCCATCGAAACTACTCGAAACCACTCATCAGGAGAGTTGATCGCAATGTCCCAAGCCCTCAAAGGCGTCCGCATTCTCGACTTCACGCATGTGCAGTCGGGCCCCACGTGCACGCAGCTTCTCGCCTGGTTCGGCGCCGACTGCATCAAGGTCGAGCGGCCCGGAGTCGGTGACATCACGCGCGGACAGCTGGTCGACGTTCCCGGCGCCGACAGCCTCTATTTCACGATGCTCAATTCCAATAAGCGCTCGATCACGCTCGACACCAAGAACAAGAAGGGCATGGAGGTGCTGGAGCGCCTCATCAAAGAGTGCGACGTGATGGTCGAGAACTTCGCGCCCGGCGCGATGGACCGGATGGGCCTCACCTGGGAGCGTGTGCACGAGCTTAATCCGCGCATGATCTACGCCTCGGTCAAGGGCTTCGGTCCGGGCCCCTATGAGGAGTGCAAGGTCTATGAAAACGTCGCGCAGTGCACCGGTGGCGCGGCATCGACGACCGGCTTCCTCGGCGGTCCGCCCCTCGTGACCGGCGCGCAGATCGGCGACAGCGGCACCGGCCTGCATCTGGCGCTGGGCATCGTCGCGGCGCTTTACCAGCGCAACACCTCCGGCAAGGGCCAGCGCGTCACCTGCGCGATGCAAGACGGCGTGCTCAACCTGTGCCGCGTCAAGCTGCGCGACCAGCAGCGGCTCGAAAAGGGCCCGCTGACGGAATACAGCCAGTACGGTGAGAACATTCCGTTTGGCGAAGCGGTGCCGCGCGCGGGCAACGACAGCGGCGGCGGCCAGCCCGGATGGATCTTGAAGTGCAAGGGCTGGGAAACCGATCCCGACGCGTACATCTATTTCATCACGCAAGCGCCGGTCTGGAACGAGATCTGCGACGTGATCGGCGAGCCGACGTGGAAGACCGATCCGGATTACGCCACGCCGAAAGCTCGCCTGCCGCGCCTCAAGGCGATCTTCGCGCGCATCGAAGAGTGGACGATGTCCAAGACCAAGCTCGAGGCGATGGATATCCTCAACGAGTTCGACATCCCCTGCGGCCCGATCCTCTCCATGAAGGAGATCGCCGAGGACCAGTCGTTGCGTGCGACCGGCACGGTGGTCGAGGTCGACCATCCCAAGCGCGGCAAGTATCTCACCGTCGGCAATCCCATCAAGATGTCCGACAGCCCCGCCGACGTGAAGCGTTCGCCGCTGCTGGGCGAGCATACCGACGAAGTGTTGCGCGATCTGCTCGGGTATTCCGTCGACGAGATCGCGATGCTCAAGCAGATTGGCGCAACGGCCCCGGTCAAGAAGCCCGCAGCGGCTGAATAGATTGTTAGATGGAGTAGGGAGTGCAGAGTAGGGATTAGGAAGTTGCTGGGCGTTGCCCCACTCCCTATTCGCCACTCCCCATTCCCCTCTTTCGCCTTCACTCACACAGGAATTCAATCATGCGTATCGTTGTCCACGGCCAGGATGCATTCGGCAAAGCCGTTCTGGAGAAGCTGCTCGAGCGCGGCGAGAATGTCGTCGCGGTCTGCTGCGCGCCGGACAAAGCCGGCAAGGCTGAGGACCCCTTGAAGGTGTTCGCGCGCGAGAAGGGTCTGCCCGTCCACCAGCCGACGAGTTGGAAGACGCCGGAAGCGCTCACGCTCATGCAGTCGTTCAAATCCGACGTTTGCCTGATGGCGTACGTGTTGCTGTTCGTGCCGCAGCCGGTGCTCGATGCGCCGAAGTTCGGCACGTTCCAGTATCACCCGTCACTGTTGCCCGCCCACCGCGGTCCCTCGTCGATCAACTGGCCGATCGCGATGGGCAAGTCGCATACGGGCCTGTCGATCTTCTGGCCCAATGAAGGCCTCGATGAAGGCCCGATCCTGCTGCAGAAAACCGTCGCGATCGGACCTGATGAATCGCTCGGCGACGTCTACTTCAAGAAGCTGTTTCCGATGGGCGTCGACGCGATGCTGGAGAGCCTCGACCTCGTCAAGGCCGGCGTTCTGCTCAAGCACGACCAGCGCCTCGCCGACGGCTCCTACGAGAGCTGGTTCAAGAAGGACATCGTTCAACTCGACTGGAAGAACGACGTTGCGGCCCTCTATAACACGATCCGCGCCGCCAACCCGGCGCCCGGCGCGTGGGGTACGATCAAGGGCGTGAAGCTCGACATCTACGACAGCGCCAAAGTGGCGGGCAGCGGTAAGCCCGGCGAGATCGTAGCTTTGTCGGCCAACGGCATGGCGGTTGCCGCAGGCGGCGGCGCGATCCTCGTCAAGCGCGTCCGCGCACCCGGCGGGCAGAAGATCGCGGCGGCGGAATGGGCTGCGAGCGCGGGCGTGAGGATCGGCGATGTGTTCGACGCGTATGCGGCGCCGGCGCCGAAAGGGTGAGGTAGCGGTTCGCTCCGCGAGAAGGGCTGCCGGCCTTCAACCAGCTTGGGGGACGTGTCCCCCAAACCCCCTCCTTTTTACGCCGGAAGAAGGGTGCTTTGTAGGTTGGGTTAGCCGCGGGGGTGCGGCGTAATCCAACTGCGGAGCCACGGAAACAATTGTGCGTCGGCCATACCTACGCGCGCAGAACGAGGCGTGCGCGAAATCGGTTCCGGTGGTGGCTCCGATGTTGGGTTACGCCGCGCCCGCACCACTAACCCAACCTACGGGCGCACCGGGTATTGCTTGGTCCTGCCCATATTGAGGCACAAAAAGGAAGGGGTCCGGAGAACACGTTCCCCGGGCGGGGCGTGGGGCCGCGGCCCCGCTCGCGCGGGACGCGCGAATTGCTCGACGCTGGCGCGACGTGGGATGTGGCTGCTATCCTCAGCGCCAACAGCCGCCGCCAGGGGAGACCGCCCACCATGAACCTCACGATTGCGCTCGAGCGTTACGACCGGCACTTCCCGTTTTTCACCGGCGACGTGAAGGCTCCAGCTGGCACGTCGTATCGTGCGCTGCAGGTCGGCCAGTCGCATCCGCTGCGCGACGGCGTTGATCGGCACGGCGGGATGCTCAACAAGAAGCTCTACGACGTCGCGGAATTCTCGATGTCGACGTATCTGATGGCGATCGATCGCAAGGTGCCGATCATAGGCATCCCCGTGTTTCCGCGCCGTCTGTTCAGCTCCGGCCTGATGTTCGTGCGGGCGGACTCCAAGATTGCCTCACCGAAAGAACTGAAGGGCAAACGGGTCGCAATCCGTTCGTTTCAGACGACGCTGTCGCTGCTGGCGAAAGGCGATCTCAAGTTCGAGTACGACATGCCATGGGAGGACATTCACTGGCTGCTGGAGGACGACGAGAAGATCGCGTTCACCCCCAAACCCGGCGTGACGATCGAGAAGCTTCCCGAGGGCGCCGATGTCGGCCACATGTTGCGCGACGGGGCGTGCGATGCGGTAATCCAGCCGCATCCGCCGGAATCCATCATGAAGGGCGAAGTTGCGGTGCGCCGCTTGTTCCAGGATCCGGACGGTGAAGAGCTGCGGTACTTCAAGAAGTACGGCTACTGGCCGATCATGCACATCGTGGTGATGTGGCAAGAGCTGGCCGACAAGAATCCGTGGCTGCCGGCGGCTTTAATGGAGATGTGGGGGTAGGCGCGCACGATCAGCCGCGACTATTACACCGATCCCAATTGGTCGCAGCTTGCCTGGGGCCGCCGGCATTTCGAGCGCGAGCAAGAGCGCTTCGGGACGGACAATCTGTTTCCGACAGGTGTGGCCGCGAACCGAGGGAACCTCGAGCAGTTCATCAAATATTCGAAGGATCAGGCGCTGATCAAAGGCGATTTCGGCGTCGATGATTTGTTCCACCCAAGTGTGTGCGGGAGTTGAGCTTGATTTATTGGCGGTCTGGCGCGTTGTGAGCCGATGGTGCCAAAGGTGATCCGTGCGTGAGGGCATGGCTTCAATGGTTGTGTCTCGTTGAGCCCAATAGCCGACGAGCCGCGGTATCAACTCTGCCGCATCCCGTTTAGTGGCATTCACGGAGCAGAGCCACTTGAAGCACTATCAAGCTCCTGACGCACCGCGGCCTCCAAAGCATCGAGTTCGTGTTGGACGACTTCCCCCACGATCTTGGAGTCCACGATCCGTGGCGAATGCGATTCCCGATGCCGCGCATGTCCTGCCACCGCAGATCAGGATGGCGAACTATCATGTCATCCGGCAGATGGCGGACGGCTTCCGATATCGTCAGGATGGCCCGCTCCGTTGCAGCCTTTCTGATTCTATCCTTGTCGAACGCATCGAAGGCCATGCCGAATGCAGTCTCGCGTGCGAGGTCGATGGCCTCGAGGATATCTGTAAGAGCTACCGCGGGCGAGCGAGCCATCAGACCACCCGGATGGCGTTGCACTCGATCTGGTCCTTTAAAACGGGATGCAAGCCCCGCCGGGTCATGACGTCGGCCCGGATGCCGATGCGTTCCTCCATGATCCGGCCGACGGCGACCAGATCGAGCAAGTTGAAATGGCTCTCTGGATCATAGTCGATAATGACGTCGATATCGCTGCCCGGGTGGGCTTGGCCCGTGACCTGGGAGCCGAACACGGACAGCCCAGTCACGCCGCGTGGCGCCAGTATGGTGGCCAGGGATTTCAGGGCATTGATCTGCTCGGAAGGGGCCATTATCGCACTATATCACATCCTTCGCAGTGCTGGAACGTCGACACCCCATCCCGCCGCATTGCCGCTCCAACTTGTTTCCGCTATGCCTTCGCCTATGAGCAAGCCCCCCAAGAAAGCCGCCGCGACGGTTGCCGCTGTGCGGCCGCATGATCGCAACACGATTCATGTTCGCGGCGCGCGCGAGCACAATCTCAAGAACGTCGATCTCGTCATCCCCCGCGATGCGTTGATCGTGTTCACGGGTCTGTCCGGCTCGGGCAAGTCGAGCCTGGCGTTCGATACGATCTACGCGGAGGGCCAGCGCCGCTATGTGGAGTCGCTCTCCGCCTATGCGCGGCAGTTCCTTGAAATGATGCAGAAGCCCGATGTCGACCACATCGATGGGCTGTCGCCGGCGATCTCGATCGAACAGAAAACGACATCGCGCAACCCGCGGTCAACTGTCGGAACTGTAACGGAAATCTGGGATTATATGCGGCTGCTGTTCGCGCGGGTTGGTGTTCCCTACTCGCCGGCGACGGGGCTGCCGATCGAAAGCCAGACCGTCACGCAGATGGTCGACAGGGTGCTGGCGCTGCCGGAGGGATCGCGGCTTTACCTGCTCGCGCCGCTGGTGCGCGGGCGTAAAGGCGAGTTCCGCAAGGAGTTAATGGAGCTGCAGAAGAAGGGGTTCCAGCGCGTCAAGATTAACGGGGAATTCCACGAAATCCCCGATGCGCCCAAGCTCGACAAGAAATTCAAGCATGACATCGACGTGGTAGTCGACCGTGTTATCGTGCGCGGCGACATAGCAACACGGCTCGCAGACAGTGTCGAAACTGCCCTTGCACTTGCAGACGGTGTAGCGATCGCCGAACTGGCCGATAAACCATTACCGAAGTCGGATACCGAAGGCGCCAACAAGAGCAAGAACGACACCCACGAGCGCGTGATCTTTTCCTCGCGGTTCGCCTGCCCGGTGTCCGGTTTCACGATCGAGGAGATCGAGCCGCGGCTGTTCTCGTTCAACGCGCCGTCCGGCGCCTGCCCGGCGTGCGATGGTCTGGGTACTGAATTGAAGTTCGTGCCGGAGTTGGTCGTGCCCGATCCCGAGCTCTCGCTCGGCGAGGGCGCGGTGCAGCCATGGGCCCGCACCGGCGCGACCTCGCCCTACTATGAGCAGACGCTGGAGGCGCTCGCCCAGCATTTCAAGGCGTCGATGCAGGCGCCGTGGTCCGAGCTTCCCAAGAAGCTGCGCGACACCATTCTGTTCGGCTCGGGCGAGGAGGAGATCACGTTCACCTACGAGGACGGCGTGCGCCGCTATTCGACGGCCAAGACGTTCGAAGGCGTGATCACCAACATCGAGCGGCGCTGGCGCGAGACCGACTCGGCCTGGGTGCGCGAGGAACTGTCGCGCTACCAGTCCGACCACCCCTGCGAGACCTGCCACGGCAAGCGCCTCAAGCCGCAGGCGCTGGCTGTGAAGGTTGGCGCGCTCGACATCTCCGAAGTGTCGAGCATGTCGATCCGCAAGGCCAACCAATGGTTCGCCGAGGTGCCCGCGACCTTCACATCGAAACAGAGTGAGATCGCCGGTCGCATCCTCAAGGAGATCCGCGAGCGCCTGCAGTTCCTCGTCGACGTCGGCCTCGACTATCTCACGTTGTCGCGCAACTCCGGCACGCTGTCGGGCGGCGAGAGCCAGCGCATCCGCCTCGCGTCGCAGATCGGCTCCGGCCTCACCGGCGTGCTCTACGTGCTCGACGAGCCGTCGATCGGCCTGCACCAGCGCGACAACGCCCGCCTGCTCGAAACGCTGAAGCACCTCCGCGACCTCGGCAACACCGTGATCGTCGTCGAGCACGACGAGGACGCTGTGCTGTCCGCCGACTACGTCGTCGATATCGGACCGGGCGCCGGCATCCACGGCGGCAAGATCGTCGCCGAAGGCATGCCCGCCGAAGTCATGGCCAACCCCGACAGCCTCACCGGGCAGTATCTTTCCGGCACGCGTCAGATCCCGCTGCCCAAGCAGCGCCGCAAGCCCGTAAAAGGGCGTGTGCTCCGCGTCGAAGGAGCGCGCGGCAACAATTTGCAGAACGTCACCGCCGAAATTCCGCTCGCGCTGCTCACCTGCGTCACTGGCGTATCGGGCGGGGGGAAATCGACGTTCCTGATCGACACCGTCTACAAGGCCGCCGCCCGTCGCCTCAACGGCACGCGCGAGCAGCCCGCACCCCACGATGCGATGCACGGGCTCGACATGCTCGACAAGGTGATCGATATCGACCAGTCGCCGATCGGCCGCACGCCGCGCTCCAATCCCGCCACCTACACCGGCGCGTTCACGCCGATCCGCGACTGGTTCGCCGGCCTGCCCGAGTCCAAGGCGCGCGGCTACGCGCCGGGCCGCTTCTCGTTCAACGTCAAGGGCGGCCGTTGCGAAGCCTGCCAGGGTGACGGCGTCATCAAGATCGAGATGCACTTCCTGCCGGACGTGTACGTCACCTGCGACCAGTGCAAGGGCAAGCGCTACAACCGCGAAACGCTGGAAGTTAAGTTCCGCGACAAGTCGATCGCCGACGTGCTCGACATGACCGTGGAAGAGGGCGCGCAGTTCTTCAAGGCCGTGCCCGTCATCCGCGACAAGCTCGAAACGCTCGACCGCGTCGGCCTCGGCTACGTCAAGATCGGCCAGCAGGCGACCACGCTGTCGGGCGGCGAGGCGCAGCGCATCAAATTGTCGAAAGAGCTGTCGAAGCGCGCGACGGGGCGTACGCTGTACATCCTCGACGAACCGACCACCGGCCTGCATTTCCACGACGTCGCCAAGCTGCTGGAAGTGCTGCACGAGCTCGCCGACGCCGGCAACACCGTCGTCGTGATCGAGCACAACCTCGAAGTCATCAAGACCGCCGACTGGCTGATCGACCTCGGCCCCGAAGGCGGCGACGGCGGCGGTAAGGTCGTGGCCGTCGGTACGCCCGAGGACGTGGCGAAGGTGAAGGAGAGCTATACGGGGCAGTTCCTGCGGGATCTGTTGGCGCGACGGGCAAAAGGTGCAGGCGCTGCGCGAAGTAGCGGAAAGCGGAAAGAGGCCGCGGAGTAGTGGGACTTCTCATCGTTCTATCTCAATTCCTTGTGCTGGCGCTCCTGATCTGCCTCACGCTTTATGCGGTATTGGTTGGGTGCGCTAAGTTGGGCTTCGAGGTTTCTTGGATCTTTTTGACTCCTATGGGGATGTTGCCACTCGTGCTTATCGGTCATGCAATCGAGTGGCTTTGGGGTGGACCCGTCATGGGTGTAAAGAACGGCAGAGCAATTTTTCCTCTAGTCTTGGCTTTTGCTCCAATTGGTTTGTTCTGGTTAGTGGGCATAGGGCCAGCGGCTTTGTACGGATGGCGAGCGCTGGATGTATGCTGTCGCAGTCCAGCCGAGAAAGTAGCGCTTCTGATTGCAGCAATGGTCCTGGGAGTTTTGGGAACGATTGCCAGCCGCTAGATCATTTTCCACCTGATCTGGGTCGCTACCCGTATCCGGCGTGGCGAAAGTAGTTCGCGCACTCGTCGGGTGCAAACGTCTTGATGAGGCGGCCGATCAGCTTCATCAGCGCCTTCACGGTGCGGGCCGCGCCCTTGCGCAGCGC
>CAMDPA010000020.1 GCA_945903565.1 Devosia equisanguinis
GCGACGGCCCGCACCCTGAGATCTTTCGAGTATCCCTTCGCCATCGCGATCCCCGCCGTTGCTGCCGGTGGAATCCGAATCTGATTTGCGCGTCCGAGGGAATCCCCTGTAACTGTTTTGATTCACATCAAGTGGAAAGCGCTCTAGGCATTCATCCAGTACGTCGCAAGGCAGCCATCAGCACGGAGAACAACGATGTCGGACATCAAGTGCATTGCCCATTTCAGCATACCCGTGACCGACGTCAAACGCAGCAGCGACTTCTACTGCGACGTGGTCGGATGCACGCATCTGTTCTCGACGCCGAAAGGGCACATGGCGTTCATCGACGCGGGCGGCGTATGCCTGATCCTCGTCAAGCAGCCCGGTCCGATCAACCCCGTTCTGCAGGACTCCGAAGGCGTGCATCACTCCTTCGCGATCGCGCCGGACAAATTCCAGGCAGCCCTCGCGCGGCTGAAGGCGAAGGGCGTCGAGATCATCTTCGAGGAGGACCGGCAGGGCGGGGTGGTCAATGGCCCGCGCGCCTATTTCCGCGACCCCGACGGTACCGTGCTCGAGTTCATCAACCTCACGAGCTACGAAACCGGCAAGGGCCACGGACACTAAATTCGCTCGCGCACAATCGTCAGGCGGTGGCCGCGCGTTCTGCCTGACGGGCGCGCCGCCTGATCGCCGCCAGCGTCCATATCGTGACGCCGGTGCCGAGCAGGCCCAGCATCGCCATCGACGTGACGATGTTCATCAGCGAAGACCAACCGCCCGCAAAATTGCCCTCGTGCCAAAGACGCGGCCAATTGCGCGGCGTTGGCTGCGTGCCTCCGCGCGTAACGGCATAAATGCGGAATTCCCCGCCCTCGACCACACGCACGCGCAGTCCTCCGCCCTGCGGTCGCAGCCACGCGAGCCCCGACAGATCGTGCGAACGGGCGACAATCCGCACAGCTTCGGCGAGCCGCAGCGGCGGCCCCTGCTGGGCAGCAGGCGCGGGCTGCGACGGAACAAACGTCACGCCTGTGGCGATGAACAATCCGGTCAACGGCGACAGCACGATGAGCGGCAGTAGGCACCACGCCATGCCCTTGTGCCAGCCCGATAAAGTATTGGAGAAGCGCGGCAACCCCATCAGCACACCGAGCGTGGCCAGCGCCAGCATGGCGACGGTCGAGGCCACGACCAGCCACCCCAGATCGAGCAGGAACGTCTCGTGCAGCCGGCGCGTGGTGACGAGCACGTTGGCCATCGTCGAGGGCCCCGCCAGCGGCCGCCCCGAATCGAAATCAACGACTGTTCCGCCCGCGCCACGCCCCGCGCCGATCGTCAGAGTCCGATCATAGCTGCGAAACACCAGGCCGCGCGCCTGCCCCGCTGGATCGTACTGCTTGAGCAAGCTCTCGAGCTTGTCGGCCGTTACCGAGGACGGCTGGATCGCCCGCGTCACAAGCCATGGCTCGAACGAAAGCACAAGACCTGAGCCGATCACGACGAGCAGAGGCAGCGCGAACACAAGCGCCACCCAGCGATGGATCTTCAACAGCCATGCCTGCATAAGATTTGTTCCCCACTATCAAGCATGCTTCGAACAGATACGTACAATCCCGTGTACGCAACGTCCACCACCCCCTCGACCCGTCGCGTCTTCCGGGCAAATAGTTACGCTGTTCCAAACCGTGTCAGGCAGGCCACACTCGAATGACGCCGGAGCCGCGGCAAGACCGCCCTTCTCGCACCACATTTCTTGAGCCATGTGGCGCCAGATGCGGATCCGTTGAACGCGAGCAAACGTCGATCTCATGCGCATGCGCGACTACCGTTTGGTTGCTGCCTTTGCCATTTCCTTGGCTCTGCTGTTGCGCGCGGAGAGGGCCGGCGCGGAGCGAGCGAACGCCCCGGTGGGCACTGCCACATCGCCGGCTGCAGCCGACTCCGAAAGCGACATCGTTCGCTTTGCCGGCGGCATGATCCGGGTCGACTACAAGGCCACGGACTTCACCCTGACGCGCGAGGAGCTGCATGAGTGGGTGCGCCAATCCGCGCGCGCGACGGCGGCCTATTTCGGCCGCTTCCCCGTTCCCTATGCGCGGCTGGTGATCGAGCCGGCGCGTGGCGATCAGGTCACGATGGGCCGCGCGGTTGGCCGTCCCGAACCGCGCATCGTCGTCACCATGGGCCGCCGCACGACCGCCGCCGAACTCGCCAACGAAAGCCTTCTTGTCCACGAGATGGTGCATCTGGCCGTCCCCGACCACGACATCCGCTATCTCTGGCTACACGAGGGCATCGCCACCTACGTGGAGAATGTCGCGCGCGCGCAGGCCGGCTTGATGACCGTCGAAGCCCTGTGGGCCGAATTCATGCGGGAGATCCCCGAGGGTCTGCCGGAACCCCGTGCCACGGGCGGGCTCGACGACACCCGCAGCGATCGCCGCCGGTATTGGGGCGGCGCCCTCTTCTGCCTGATGGCCGATATCGAAATCAGGAAGGCGACCGGCAACCGCCAAGGCCTGCAGGACGCCCTGCGCGCGCTCCAACGGCAGGGAGGGAACCTCTCCCGGATGTGGACGTTGGAGCGCACGATCGACATTGCCGACCGCAACACCGGCGCACCGGTCTTGGCCGCCCTTTACCGGACGATGGGGCCACGGCCGCACGCGCCCGATCTCACCCGCCTGTGGCGCGAGCTGGGTATTCGGCACGAGCGCGGCCGCATCGTGCTGGACAACGCCGCCCCGCTGGCTGCCATCCGCCGCGCCATTTCGGACCGCCCGTCCGCCCCATTGCTCGTTGCTGCTCCAAGTGTTGTACGCGTCGCCACCTATCGGGAAGCCGCCGCCCGCCCCTGAAACAGCGCCAGAACCGAGCCCGGAACTGAACGCTTGCTAGGCAGGCCCGCCTCACTTATAGGAAGTGCCGCGCCAGCCCCGTTCGTCTAGTGGCCTAGGACACCAGCCTCTCACGTTGGTAACACGAGTTCGAGTCTCGTACGGGGCGCCACCTGCGCACAATGCATGTTACCGCACCTGGGTATGCCGCTCGATGAACGGCAATTTTTTGCCCGTTGCCGCGACACGTGACGGCAACGGCCTCAATTCGGCCCGAGACTAGCAACGATAACTGCGCCGGATCTCGCTGGCGGGCGACGTTCGCACTATGAACCAACGCCGAGAGCTATCCGTAACCCGCTGAGAGCGTCGATTGATCGGCGTGTCTTACACCGGCGCGCGGTGCCCGTTCGCCAACACCCGTCCACCAGTAAAAGCACGGAGCCGGAGGCATTCATGCGACTGCACGCGCGATCGATCGCCGTCATGGCAATGACGCTGGCTTTAGCGGCTGGCCCAGCCGCCGCCCAGGACTGCAAGCCCGAGGACGTCTTCGCCGTCATCGATGCAACCGGCGCCCGGCTGCGCGAGATCAATACCGAATGGCAGCCCCGCTTGCGGGACAAGATGCGCGAGCTGGCCGCGCGGCGTGGCTGGAACGAGGCCGAGGCGGAGACCAAGAGCCGCCCCTTCATCGAGGATGGCGAGACCCAGCGCCTCGACGGGCGCGCGGCCGAGCTGCTCGGCGATATCGACCGCCTCGGCGACGACACCCGTTCGACCTTGCCCGCCTGCGAGCGGCTCGAACAGGCCCGCACGAAAAGCGCCCAGTTGGCCGAGGTGACGGCCCAGCGTGCCGCGCATGTCATCGCGCGTATCGACGTCGCACTGAAGCCTGCAGCGACCGCGGCACCTGCTCCCGCCCCTGCCCCGCCGAGCCTGCCATCGGAACCACCCCCCGCACGACAGGCTGCGACGCCTTCGCCCAAAGCAGCGTTTCCCTCCTCCTGGCAAACGAACGTGCGCGACGCCGAGCCTACGCGGGAAGCGCTCGCCGCGATGCCGCCGCCGCCCGATCCTGGAGCACTCGGATATTCACCTGAGGAGATCCAGGCCGCCGGACGTGGCTTTTTCGGCTCGATTTCCGCCGGTCTTGCCGGCGTGATCGACTACGCGTTCCAGCGCTATGGCCGCCCGACCGGCTATGTTCTGGGCGACGAAGGCGGCGCCGCCTTCGTCGCCGGATTACGCTACGGCAAGGGCCAGCTCGTCACCAAGCAACAGGGCGAGCGTCAAGTCTACTGGCAGGGACCATCGGCCGGTTTCGACTTCGGTCTCGCCGGCTCGCAAGTGATGTTCCTCGTCTACAGCATCGACGACCACGAGCAGATGTTCCAGCGGTTCACCGGCGTCGACGGCTCCGCCTATCTCGTCGGCGGCGCCGGCATCACGTTCCTGAAGCGCGGCAAGGTGATCCTGGCGCCGATCCGCACCGGCATCGGCGTCCGGGTGGGGGCAAACGTCGGGTATCTCAAATTCACGCCGAGCCTGAGCCTCAACCCGTTCTGACTCACCACACCCCGACGTTCGGCATCGACTTCCACGGCTCCTGTGGCGCCAAACGCTCGCCCTTCTGGATCAGCTCGATCGACACCAGATCGGGCAAACGGATGAACGCGATCGCGCCGTCGCGTGGGGGACGGTTGATGATCACGCCCTTGTCCATCAGGCGCTGGCAGGTCGCGTAGATGTCGTCGACCTCGTAGGCGAGGTGTCCGAACGTGCGGCCCGTGCTGTAGTCCTCCGGATCGTAATTGTAGGTCAGTTCCAGCTCGCCGGTACGATGGGCCTTCGCTTGCTCCACGTCGCCGGGCGCAGCCAGGAAGATCAACGTGTACTTGAACTCCGGGCGCTCCGAACGGCGCGTTTCGACGAGGCCGAGCTTGTTACAGTAGAAGTCCAGCGACTGCTCGATGTCGCGAATGCGGACCATGGTGTGGCGGAAGCGCATATTGTTATCATCGGCTACGAGCGCCGTAGCGCCTGATAGTGATCCAAAGCGGCCCATGGCTGCATGATCGGTCCCAGCGCCGCCGGCGTCAATCGCCGGAAGCCGCGCTCAGCCGTCCAGCGGTGTTGACAGGCCGGGCCAGACCTGAGACCAAACCGGTCAATCAAAGATCCGCCAAAAGGGCGGGCCCGGCTCCATGGAGGAACAGCCATGACGATCACACGACGCAGCACGTTGCAAGGCTTGGCCGCAACCGGTGCCGCAAGCGCACTCGGCGCACCGTACCTAAGCACCGCTGCGCGCGCGCAAGCAAAATTCCCCTCGCGCAAGATGAACGTGCTGATCCCCACTGGCCAGGGCGGCGGTGCGGAGCGCCTTGCCCGAGCCTTCGACGCGGTGTGGTCGAAAATGCTCGGCCAACCCTTCGAGTATGAATTCCAGGCAGGCGCTGCCGGCCAGGTCGGCTACACGCTGTTTGTGCAAAAGCGCGAGCGCGACGGCCACAACCTGTTGTTCGGCAACATGGGGCCCGAGATGATCATGTATGCGCTGCAGAAGCCCGCGTACAAATTCCCTGAGGATTTCATCTACTTCTGCTCGACCGACGTCGACGATAGTTGCGTGTTCGTGCGCAAGGCGAGCCCCTTCAAGAGGATCGAGGACGTCGTCGCCGAGGCCAAGAAGCGCGCCATCAATACCGGCACCAGCCGCATCCCCCATCCCGCTTCCATCGGCATCCTGGAGCTTGGCCGGCAGACGAACTCGCGCTTCAACCTGATCCCGTTCGGCGGCGGCAACCCGACCCAGGTCGCCGTGCTCAGCGGCGAGGTCGATATCGGCGTGCTGCCGATTGCCGGCGTGATCAATCTCAAGGAGCAGTTCCGCTGCCTCGGCGTGTTCAACAAGACCAACATCGTCGCCGATCAGTCCGACAACGCCCCGCCGATCAATGCGGTGTTCGGCACCAAGATTCCCGACCTCTACTCCTCGCGGTCGTGGGCGATCCATACGTCGTTCGCCGACAAGAACCCGGAAGCCTTCGCACTGCTGGAGAAAACTTCCAAAGCGGTTTCCGCTGATCCGGCGTATCTCGACGCAGTGAAAAAGAACGGCGAGATCACCGAACTTCTGAAGTACGGCGACCGCAAGACCTGCACGGAGTACGCCAACAACATGGTCGCGCTGGCCAACGAGTACAGCTCGATCCTGTCGGCCCGCCGCAAGGGCTGATTTAACGTACCCTCTCCCCATCACGAAGCGTGATGATGAGAGGGAGACCACTTGGGGGGCGACTTGGAAAACAGTCCTGGGCAGGCACAACCCGCTGCGGCTGGCAAACGGCCGTCGATCGGCGCGGATCTCGTGATCCCCGTGCTCGCCTCGGCATTGGCGTCCTATTATCTCATCTCCACGGCCGAGCTCGATTGGGAGGCGAAGTCCGCCGGCCTGTTCGTCGGCACCGTCGTGCTCGCGATGTCCGCCTTCCAGATCCTGCGCATTCTGTTCAGTGCGATCCGCGGCCAAGGCAGCCTCGGCTTCGGCGATCTGATCGCCAACACAGTGCATAATCGCCAGCGGCTCGCGCTGATCGCCCTCGTCGCGCTGTTCATCGCGACCATCGGCTGGACCGGCACGACGCTGGGCCTGTTCCTGCTGCTCCTGTGCTCCTTGTGGGTGATGGACGTGCGCAAGCCGAGTCAACTGCTCGGCATCTCATTCTGCACCTCTGCCGTCGTCTACGGCCTGCTGATCTACCTGCTCAACACGCGCCTGCCGCGCGGCGTGGTCGAGAAGCTGATCGCCGGTGTCATCGGCCAGGAAGGCTAGGCCCATGACCGACGGCTTCCTGATCGAACTGTTCATGCGCGCCTTCGGCTTGTGGTGGGTGATCCTGCCGGGCATGGCGATCGGCCTGCTGGTCGGCATCCTCCCTGGCTTCTCCGCCCAAAACACGCTCATCATCCTCTTGCCGCTGACCCTGACCATGCCGGTCGAGGCCGGCACCGCGTTCATGATCGGGCTCTACTGCACGACGCAGCTCGGCGGCGGCATCCCGGCGATCCTGTTCAACATGCCCGGCGAAGGCGGGGCCGCCGCGACCACGCTCGACGGCTATCCGATGACGCAGAAAGGGCAGGCCCAGCAAGCGCTCGTCTGCTGCTTCGCGGCGTCCGCGTTCGGCGGCCTCGTCACCACGATGGCGACGATTGCGCTGCTGCCCTGGCTCAGCCAGCTCGGCCTCTACTTCAAGAGTGTCGAGATGGTCGTCGTCATGGTGTTCGGCCTGACGTTGATCGCGGCCATCGCCTCCAAGGATCTGCTCAAAGGCCTGATCGCTGGTTTCTTCGGCCTGATGATCGGCGCGATCGGCGCCGACCCGGTATTCGGAACCCCGCGCGGCACCTTCGGATTTCTAGAGCTCTACGACGGGGTCCCGCTGATCCCCGCACTGATCGGCCTGTTCGCGATCTCCGAAGCGTTCGAGATGCTCGAGCAGGAAACCATCGTCCAGTCCGACAAGCTCGACGCCGCCAAGAACGCGGCCTGGAAGGACACCCTCGAAGGCCTCTGGATCACCCTGCGCTACTCCTGGCAGACGATCTGGACGTCGATGATCGGCCTCATCGTCGGCATTCTGCCGGGAGCCGGCGCGACGGTCGCGGCGTTCCTCGCCTACCACTACTCCAAGATGTTCTCAAAGACGCCGGAGCTGTATGGCACAGGCCATCCCCCCGGCGTGATCGCGCCGGAATCCGCCAACAACGGCGTCACTTCGGGTACGCTGATCCCGGTGCTGGCGCTCGGCATTCCCGGCGGCACCACCGGCGCGATCATGATGGTCGTGCTGACCTATCACGGCCTGGTGCTGGGCCCGCGCCTGTTCCTGGAAAACCCCAAGATTGCCTATGGCATCTTCGTGCAGATGGCGGTGTGCTACCTGCTGATGGCGCTGATGATCCTGCCGCTCGCGCGCTACATGAGCCGCGTCGTATGGGTGCCGACGAAGTTCCTGGTGCCGATGATCCTGTCGCTGGTCGCGGTCGCCTCGTTCTCCGAGCGCGAGTACATTTTCGACATGGGCCTCGCGCTTGCGTTCGGCGTCGTCGGCTACATCGCGCGCAAGACCCGCTACGAGGTCACCGCGATGCTGATCGGCGTGCTGATGGGCCCGTTGCTCGAAACCTATCTGCTGCGCGCGTTGCGCATCGGCCAAGGCGACTGGACGATCCTGTTCTCCTCCACCCTCGGCAACGTGCTGTGGGCGATGGTCGTGATGTCGCTGCTGCTGCCCTTGCTGCGCAGCCTGCGCAAAGGCGGCGTCCTCGCCCAGTCGCAACAGGCGGGGTACGAGTCGTAACCGTAGGCTGGGTCAAGGTCCGCTCTTCAGCGGGCCGCGACCCAGCATTTCGCCGCCCAGCACCAACGCCAGCGCGACGTCATTTTCTTGGTCGCTCCAGCGCAAGCGCCGACGCGACGCGGTCACACCTTCTCCGGCAGTTCCAACGCAAGCGGATCGCGCAGCGGCGGAATATCCTTGAAGCGTGGAATGACCTCCCGCGCGAACAGACGCATCGACGCCTCGGAGATGTGGCGGGTCTCGCCGGGCCACTCGCCGAGAAACCGGATCAGCAGGTGATTGATCCCGATATCAGACAGTTCCCGAACCTTGGCCGCGACCGTGTCCGGGTTGCCTGCGATGGTTTGATACATGTCGCCGCCAGCCGCATAAGCCGCCGCTGCTGAATGACCGGGCTTACGGTTCACGACGGGCCCCAGAATCGCGCCATAACGCTCTGTATACTGATTGCGCAACGTCAGATGCTCGGCCTTGGCTTGCGCTGCTCGAGCCTGCGCTTCTTCGTCCGTGTCCGCCACCACGACGGCCAGCCAATCGCACGTACACCAGCGCAGACATTCCTCGACCACCTCACGCGGGTGGTTCGCGGCGGCAAGGGTCTTCCTGTAGGCGCGGACCTGCTCCAGCAATGACGACTCCGCGCTGAAGGTGCCGAGGAAGGCCGGCAGGCCCAGTTGCGCCGCCTTCACGACGGACGCGTCGCGGCTGGCGGTGCGGATCACGGTCGGGTGGCGCTTGCGGTACGGAGCCGGTGTCACGCGCCGGACGATGGAGCCCTTTTGCGTCGGCGTTTCGAAGTCATACGTGGGATCGCCGGTGCGGAACGCCCACAGCCGTTGCATGATGTCGAGCGTATCCTCCGCGGCGCGTCCGGAGCGATGGTATTCGGCGTCGAGCCCCAATCCCATCGGCTCGATCCCAGCGAAGCCGCTGCCCAAGCCGTAGAGCGTGCGCCCCTTGGTAAGCTGGTCGAGCTGGTTCATGCTCTCCACCAGCCGCACCGGGTGATAGTACGGGATCGAGAGCACGCCGAAACCGAGATAACGGTCGCTCGCGATCTGCGGCGCGATGTACGACGCGAATTGGATGGGACTGCTGTGCCACGGGCCCCGGAAATGGTGCTCGGTGAACCATGGATTGAACCCGAGATCCGCCGCCAACAGTGCCTGCTCGACGGCGATGCCGAGAATGCGCTCGTCCGCATCCGGGTCGTCTTCGACCGCGACATACATCGTCAGCACCATCGTGGAGAAATCCATCGATCATGACCCTTCGTTGGCTCGTGCGGAGCCTGTTGACGGATTTTCCAGACGCAGGTTGAAGATCCTCAACCCTTCGTACTCGGCGCGACCTCGGCCGACGCCATCAGTGGGCCGCGGATCGCGAGCCACAGCGCAAGCAGCAGCGCCACGCACGTGCCCAGCGCGAGCACCATGCTGGTAGCCTTCGCCATGTGCCCGATGAACAGCGCACCCGCGATGCAGCCGATCTCGAACGACACCCCATGCAGCGCCATGATCCGCCCGCGATAGGCCGGATTGCTCTCCAACTGCAGCAGGCTCTGGATCGCACCCGCGCGCGAGATCATCCCGAACCCGGCAACCGCTGCGAACGGCAACGCCACGAGTAGACTTGGGCTCAGCAATATCCCGATCAGCGCCCCCGCGAACACCGGCATGGCGCCCAACACGATCGCCGCGAGCTTCGTGCTGCGCGTCTCGCATCCCGCCAGCCACAACCCGCCCGCAATCGAGCCGAGGCCGAACGCCGAAAGCAGTATGCCCGCCTCGCGCACCCCGCCATTGAAGGCGTGATGCACGATCGCCGGTACGAATTCCACGAACGGCCGCGTCAGCGCGATCGACCCGATATGCAGGATGAACACCCACATTAGCAGTTGCACCGACAGCACGTGGCCGAGCCCATCGCGCAGTGCGCCGAGAAAGCTGGCATGATGACCGCCGCCTTCGCCCGCAGGCGGCGGTATGCGCCGCAGCAGCAGCACGAACGCCAGCGTCAGCACTGCACACGTGAGATACGACGCAGCACTTCCGCAGAAGTAGATCAGTCCAGCCGCCAGCGCCGGCCCGATAAAACCTGCAACGTTGAATACGACCGCATTCAGCGACACAGCGGTCGACAAGTCCTCCTTGCGCACGTAGGCCGTCACGATGGTCTTGGAGGCCGCATGCGAGACCGCGTTGATCGCGCCATATAACGCGGTGAGCCCGAGCAGCAATGGCAGCGACAGCGCGCCCGCCATCGCCAGGCCCGCGATCACGATGTTGCAGGCGAGCGAGCCAATGCAGGACACAGCCATGATCTGCTGCCGGTCATAGCGATCCGCGAACATCCCCCCGACTAGCTCCATCACCAGACCCGGCAACAGCAGGCACATGAGCGCCGCCGACAGCATCCGCTCGTCGTGGGTCATCTGCCACACCACCATTGGCGTCGTGACGCGGAACATCCACTTGCTCGTCATCTCCAGCACGCGCGCGAAAATGTAATCGCGCAGCGGTTGCGTCATGGCGATGCGCGCAACGCGCTGCCACCCCGCTTCCGCCGGCTCATCGCCTGCCTGCCAGAGATCGTAGCTGATGACCAAAGAACGATGTTCCCCCGAATCTAGTACCTTCGGCCTATCGCAGACTGAACCGCCCCCAGCAACCCGCGCAGGCCGCAAGGCAGTGTTGCAACCCGACGCTAACATGGCCGGCTTTGTGAGCCGCTAACGCCGGCCCCTGCCACCGGAATTTCGTGGCGTATGCGGCGTCTTCTCCCAAAGATACGGATCGACAACAAGTTGCAGAGCCGCCCGATAAGCAGCAGCCGAAATCAGCAGCCAATAGAGCGGCATCAGCAAAACATGCGGCAGCAGGCCCAAGTTGCCGCGACGCGTCGCCGCCAGCGCGGCAATGGCCATGCCGCTGACGTAGCCGCCCACCAGATTGAACAGCGCCAGCGTCATCATGGTGCCACCCAGCATCGATTCCGGCAAAGCCATGAACTCGCCCGTCGCCATCTCGTACGCCAGCAGTGCCAGGAAAATCGGGTGGATCAGCGCCGACAGCACGATCCCGCCCAGGAATGCATTGAACCCCACGAACCCCACCGGTCCAAGCTCCGCCAACAGCCGCAACGGGCTTCGCATGTGGACGAGCCAGGTCAGCATGAAGCCCTTGAGCCAACGCGTCCGCTGTTTCATCCACACGCCCAGCTGTTCGGGCGCTTCCTCGTAGGTCGTCGATGGCAGCACCGCAACGCGCCCACCAAGCCGCGCGATGCGGATGCCCAAGTCGGCATCCTCCGTCACATTGTAAGCGTCCCACCCGCCCAGCTTTTCCAGCGCGGCGCGTGGAAAGTGGTTCGACGTCCCCCCAAGCGGCACCGGAACACGCAGCCGCACCAGTGCCGGCAGCATAGCGTCGAACAGCGCCGCGTACTCCAGCATGAACTGCCGGGCGAGCCAGCCCGGCGCCGCGTTGTCCATCGACAACCGCGCCTGCACGCACATCAACTGCCGAGGGCGCCGCCGGAACACCGCCAGTGCGCGGCGCAGCTGATCGGGTTCGGGATCGTCCTCTGCGTCATAGACCACGACATATTCGCCGCGCGCCAGATCGAGCGCGTAATTGAGCGCCTTCGGTTTCGTGCGCGGTTGCTGATCCGGCACCACGACGACACGCATATGCTCGGGAATGTCCAGCGCCCGCGCCGCGGCCTGTGTTTCCGCATCGACGCTTTCGAGCACGATCAGGATATCGAGCTTGCCGTGCGGATAATCGAGCCGGCCAAGCGATGCGACAAGCTCCGGCAGCACCTCCGCTTCGCGAAACAGCGGCACGAGGATCGAGTAGACCGGCAATTCCACATCCGGCTGCCGCGCCGGTGTGCGCCAGGGCAACGTCAGCCGCACCGCGACGAACAGCGCGATCACGCGCAACCCAACGATCCCCAGGAACGGCAGCGCCACGAGCCCGGCCAGCACGACCAGCGCAATATCAGGAATGACCATCAGCCCGCCGATCGCCAGCCCGACGCAAACCGGAAGAAGCACGAGCTGCCACGTCGCGAAACGCCGCCCCGCCGAGAACGCCGGTCGCTTCCGTAACAGCCCGTTGGCCGCTGCTTCCGCCCGCGCCTGCCGCACCTCCTGCGGCTCGCTCCAGTCGATCTGCGCACGTGTCATGAGCAGCGGCATCGCACCGCGGGAACGTGCGGCGCGAGCCAGCTCCGCAACCTCTACCGGCGTCCCCGACATCCCGTCGATCGCTTCGGTAACGCGGCCCGGCAGCACCGGCCCCTGCCTGGCAATCTCGACGTCCAGCAACGCGAGATAGCGTGCGGATGCGATCTGCCCGGCCGCGATCAGCACCCGATGCGGTGCAATGCCGAGCTGCAGCCCTTCGGAGATAGCATGCAAGAGAGCGCTATCGTCCACCCCCGCAACAACCAGGAACGCATACTCCAGGCGCAATCTCCCGGCCGCGCCGATGACGTATGCTCCCCGATCCCCGATCAAACTTCCCCCCACGCCCGCCCCCGGACGTTACGCCGGCTGTGGATGAGACAACCTCTGTCGCCTTCCAAGCCGCGATCAAGTCTAGATTCCGACGCAAGCGGAGGCTAGTGAAAGTACGCAGAATTCGTGACGGCCAAAAACGAGGCCCCCAATCGAGACGACAGGCGCGCTCATGCACGCAACGGTACCGAAGTTGTGGCAACGGCTTCACGACAACGCCGGCGCATGGCGCTGGCGGCGGGTTGGCTTGTCGCTCGCGACGCTGACGCTTGCTGCTTACCTCGTACCGCTCGTTGCCCTCGCTCAAGCCCCCAGGGCCCCCCAAACCGCTGCGGAACCTGATCGTGGCAGCCGTCGCGCCGCCCTCCGCTTTCTGACCACCAGCGATTACCCCCCGTTCAACTACGTCGACGAGGACGGGGTGCTGACCGGCTTCAACGTCGATCTCGCCCGCGCGATCTGTCTCAAGCTCAGCGTCCCCTGCGAGGTTCTCTCCCGCACGTGGGAAGAGCTGATGCCCGCGCTTGGCCGCCGCCAGGGCGACGCCGTGATCGCCGGCCACCTTGTTTCGGCACGCGCGCTCGCCACCGTCGATTTCACCGACCGGTATTTCTTCACGCCCGGCCGATTCGTCGGCCGCCGCAACGGCCCCCAGCTCGACGTCACACCGAGCGGCTTGTCCTCCACCCGCATCGGCGTCGCCAAGGGGACGACGCACGAGGCCTACGCGCAGGCCTTCTTCAGCGACAGCGCCATCCAGGCCTTCGAGACGCAGGAGCTGGCGCGCGACGCCTTGTCCAGCGGGAAAGTCGATCTCGTCTTTGACGACGGCGTGAGCCTCGTCCTATGGATCAACGGCGAATCCTCGAAAGGCTGCTGCGATCTCAAGGGCGGCCCCTACCTCGAACCCAAGTATTTCGGCGACGGCATTGCCATCGCGGTCGCCAAGAGCGACTTCCAGTTACGCGGCGAGATCAACACAGCCTTGCGCAAATTGAGAGCCAGCGGCCGGTTCGAGGAGCTGGTGCTGCGATATTTCCCCTATCGCGTCTTTTGATCTCCCGACAGACGGGCCGCACGCCACGTTTTCCCCACCCGCGCGCACCGCTTCCGGTGGTTGTCATAGTTCGGCAATCTCAATGGTCTCTTGATTGCGGGATGCAAGACGGGCAAGCTAGCTTCGACCAACATGGGACAGCGGACGGCATGGCTCAGCACTATCGCGCCCTGTTCATTTCCGACGTGCACCTGGGCACGCGGTGGGCGCAAGCGTGCCAATTGCTGGACTTCCTCGCCCAGGCCCGCGCCGACACGATCTATCTCGTTGGCGATATTGTAGATTTCTGGCGAATTCGGCGCGGCATCGTGTGGCCTGAACCGCACGGCGCGGTGCTGCGCGAGATCCTGCGCATCGCGAATGCGGGCACCCGGATCGTGTTCATTCCCGGCAATCACGACGACGATCTGCGCGCCTACTGCGGCACACGTTTCGGCAATATCGAGATAGAACGCGACGCCGTACACGTCACCGCGGTCGGCCAGCGCTATCTCGTCACCCACGGCGACGAATACGATGTCGTCGTGACCCGCGCCCGCTGGCTGGCGCTGTTGGGCGACCGCAGCTACGCCCTCGCGCTGGCGATCAACACGCCGTTCAACTGGGTCCGCCGCAAGCTCGGCATGGAATACTGGTCGCTGTCGGCCTACCTGAAACACCGGGTCAAGGCGTGCGTGGGCCGGGCTGGAAACTTCGAAAGCTCGTTGGTCGCCGCCGCCGCGCGCCACGACGCCACTGGTGTGATCTGTGGGCATATCCATCGCGCCGCTTCCCGCCAGGTCGGGGACGTCCACTATGTAAATCTGGGCGATTGGGTCGAAAGCTGCACCGCGGTCGTCGAGACACGGGCTGGCAAGCTCGAGCTGATCAATTGGTCCGATAAATCCGCCGCCCCGCCCGCGGCCGCGGAGCCGCCCAAACGCGTGGGAGCAGCCGCCTGATGCGCATCCTGATTGCCACGGATGCATGGCGGCCGCAGATCAACGGCGTGGTGCGCACCTATGAACGGCTGGACGACGAACTTCGCGAGATGGGCGTCGAGCCGGCGTTCCTGACGCCGTCCGAATTCACCACCGTTCCCTGCCCGACTTATCCGGAAATCCGGCTGGCCATACCCGGCTATACCTATGTGATCGAGCGCCTCGCCTGCGCCAAGCCGGACGCGGTGCACATCGCCACCGAAGGCCCGGTCGGCTGGATGACCCGCCAGTGGTGCCTCAACCGCCGGATCCCCTTCACGACCGCGTTCCACACCCGCTTTCCAGAATATCTGTCGCAGCGGTTCCGCATTCCGCTCGACTGGACCTATGCAGCCCAGCGGCGGTTCCACAACGCCGGCGCTGGCCTGATGGTCGCGAGCCCGAGCTTGGCGACGGATCTGGAAGCACGCGGCTTCGAGCGCCTGATGCCATGGACGCGCGGCGTCGACACGCAGAACTTCCACCCGCGCAACATCAGGCTGTTTGGCAACGCCCCAGTGTTCCTGTACGTCGGGCGGGTCGCGGTTGAAAAGAACCTCGACTCGTTCCTGAGCCTCGATCTGCCGGGCCGCAAGGTGGTGGTGGGTTCCGGACCAATGCTGGAAATACTCGCGGCCCGCTATCCCGATGTCCTGTTCACCGGCAAGAAGGACGGCGAAGAGCTGGCCCAGTGCTACGCTTCGGCGCATGTATTCGTGTTCCCGAGCCTCACTGATACGTTCGGCATCGTGCTGCTGGAAGCCATGGCCTCGGGCTTGCCGGTAGCCGCGTTCCCGGTAACGGGGCCCATCGATAACGTCATCGACGGCAAGACCGGCGTGCTCGATCACGATCTGCGCAAGGCGTGCCTCCACGCCTTGGAACTCGACCGCGCGAACATTCGCACGCACGCGACGACAAGCGACTGGGGCGCGGCAGCCCGGATGTTCCTCTCCAACGTCGAGAGCGCGCTGTTCGCCAAGCAGGGCCGCCGCGTACCGGCCCGCCGCAGGATCCTCTCCCGCCGCCCACGCCCGGCGCGCTCGACGCACTCGGCCGGCAATCCCGTCCGCAGTTGATTGTCGCGCGCCGCCCTCCGCGACCTGCTGCAGCGGCGACACCCGCCTCAGTGCCTGATACCTATGGCGCAACCAATCAAACACGAAAGCCCCGCCATGGCAGAAGTTGTCGACGCCCCGCCCTCCGGCACCGTTTACGCCACCGTCCCCGACGCGACCGCATTCGCTGTGCGCCTGCTGATGGCGCACAAGCTGCCCGAGGCCGACGCGCGCACGGTTGCCCACTGCCTCGTGCGCGCCGATCTGCGTGGCGTCGATACGCACGGCATCCAGTATCTCCCGCACTATCTCGACCGCGTCGACAAGGGCCTCATCAATCCGCGCCCCTCACTCAAAGTCGAGAAGAAGACGCCGGTCGCCGGCGCGCTCGACGGGCAGGACGGCTTCGGCTTCGTGGTGGGCATGGCCGCAATCGAGGCGGCCATGGATATGGCGCGCGAGTTCGGCGTCGGGATCGTCGCGGCCAAGCGCTCGACGCACTTCGGCATGGCTGCATCCTACGTGCTGCGCGCGGTGGAAGCCGGCTACGTCGCGCAGGTCTACTCCAACGCCTCGCCCGCAATGCCACCGTGGGGCGGACGCGCCCCGATGCTGGGAACAAGTCCGTTCGCGTGCGGCGCGCCGGGCGGCAAGCTCGATCCCTACGTGCTGGACCTCTCCTTCGCGGTCGCTGCACGCGGCAAAATTCGCAAGGCCGCGCGGCGCGGCGAACCCATCCCCCTCGGCTACGGCCTCGATGCGCAGGGCCGCCCGACAACCGACGCGACCGCGGCCCTCGATGGCGTCGTATTGCCCATCGGCGGCTACAAGGGCTCGGGCCTCGCCATGCTGATGGACCTGATGGGCGGCGTGATCGCGGGTGCTGGGCACGCGGGTGGCGTCGGCAACCAGTTCGCCGACTACGACAAACCGCAGGACGTCGGCCATTTCTTCATGGTCATGAAGCCCGACCTGTTCGTGCCGCTCGAGGAGTATCGCGCCAGCATGGACCGCCTGGTAACCGCCGTACACGGCGCACCGCGCGCTGAAGGCTTCGACGAAATCCTGATGCCCGGCGAGCGCGAAGCTCGCCTCGAGCGCGCCCGGCACGTCACCGGCGTCCAGATCGGCCCGGTCGAATTAAAGAGCCTTCAGGCCGCCGCGGAGAAGGCAGGTGTGGCCGCGCCAGTGGTTTCGGCGAAGCCGCACGGGAAGTAGGCCCTACTCCACCAGCAACTTCAGCGTATCGACATCGGGCGGCTCATCCATGCCGATGTCGAGATCGCTGCGTTGAAGCTGCTGTAGCGTCCAGCCCATTTTCTCGCCGTACGTGCGCGTGAGCTGGAAGCGCAAGCGTTCCTCGGCCTCGTACCAGGCCCGCTTGTCCGCTCCATCGGGGCAGGACTTGAGTTCACCGGGAGTATGCGCGCCCCACCGCCGCTCGATGCAGTGATGTGGATCGAACGACAGCTTGAACAACCGCTTGCGCACGTCCTCCAAACCAAGCCGCTGCTCCGTCCCGTCGCTCTTGATGTAACGCACCGTGCAAGCATCCGCCTCCCGGCGATAAACCCCAGCGAGATCGGCCCTTAGGTTCCCGCCCACGTAGGCAAGCCGCTGGCTCCCCGACCTCGCCAGATCGAGGAAGCGCTTGACCTCGTCGCGCAATTCCTCGAACGCCGTCTTGAGGCGCGCGTCACGAGATGGGGTGGCGTAGATTTCCCAATCCCCGTCAGTCGCATAGATATTGTTGGGCAAGCGCGCTGGCTGAGGGCGCATGTGGATGCCCGCTCGGACCGCGGTATCGACAGCAATCACGCGATATTCGAGATCCCGGCATATCGCACGCACCAACGAGCGCGTCTCATCGAGCGGATCATACCGAAAACCCGGCCCCGCGAGCCTGACACGCACGAAATCGTAGTAGTCGAGCGTTTCCCCCTCGATCGCGAATTTGCCTGATGTCCAGGGGCGCTGACGCGACCGCCCGCTCCCGTAATACTGCTTGCCGCTCGTGCCGTAGTACTGCTCATCCGACCAGTCCGAAAGCGCGCTGTCGGGCGTCAGCACGATCGAGCCGCCGGCAAGTTGCCCGTTGGCCGCCACCGTTGCCCCCTTCAGGGTTTGCGGCCGCCAGCGCTTGAACCCAGCCCCCATTTCCGGCATCGCGCGGGTGAACTCCCGGCCGTAGATGCCACGCGTCAGCGTGTTGTCCGGATGCGCGTCGATGTAGTGGATCCGCCCCTCCGCCGTCACCTTGTAGACGATCGCGACGTGGCCATCCGGATCGAAGATCATCGTGCCCGGCCGGACGCTCTCCCGCGTGATGCGAACGGGATAGTGATCGGGAAGAAAGGCACCCGACGCATTGGGCGGCATCCGATAGTGCTCGGATGAAACGAGGTGCCCGATCCGGGGCAGAGCCTGATGCGGATCGGGCCCTGGACCGACGATATCGTAGCGCCCGATCACCTCGTTACCGGCCGCCCGCGCGCCCGTCGATGTCGTGCGCTGCGCAACCGCCCCGGCATAGGAGAACGGCAGCTCATTCATCCAGGCGAAGTAGGCGCGCAGCAGATGCGGCAGGTCCGCGCAATCCGCGAAGAACTTCATGCCTGTGGGATTATTGGCATGATAGCGCGGATTCGAGCGCGCTTCCGTCAGACACTGGTGGACGTTGCTGCAATCGCTTTCGCCGATCCGGGCAATGAAGTCCTCGAAAGCCTTCTCGTCCTCACCTGTCCATTCCGCGCGAAGAATCTTCCACTGCCACGGCCCCTTGCTAGGCGTGGAGTAGTGCTGCCCCGCATTCGGATTTTGCGGCTTCACCGGCGCGATATCGCCCACGCCGCGTTGCGGATTTATAGTGGCAGCCTTGGTCAGCGGCGCACGAAGGTCGTTGCCGGCCTCTTCTGGCCGCAACGGCGCTGCAAACGATTCGCTCTTCGCGTTGGCCCGCGTTGCCTTTGGTGAAGCGGGCCCGGCTTTCGGTGGCACCGCTGAGGTTCGGTCGCGACGAAAGGCACTCTCCAGCCAATCGCTATCCGCGCACGCAGGATGAGCCGCCGCGACAACGCCGAGCCACAGACCAGGACCCAGCGCGAGCATACGCCACAACATGCTGCCCCCTCGCTATTCCGCCCGCTGATAGTATCGCAAAACTGGCGCTTGGGGCAGAAGAATGCGAGCACCCGCAACACGGTTCACGCTCGAAGATGAACGATTTGACCTCGCGATACCGCTGCGCAACACTGCGGGTATGGAGCTTTGAGAACGACGAACCGCCTGCAGTGGATGCAGGCAAGGAGGAAGCATGGCACAGATCAGGCACATCGCGATCGCGAGCGACAATCCCGGCAAGACCGCCGAGTTCTATAAGAACGCCTTCGGCATGCGCGAGGTGCACCGCAACGGTCTCGACCCCGACAACCCCGACGTGGCGCCGCGGCCGTCCAGCGTCGTCCTGACCGACGGTTACATTTCCATGGCGATCCTAAAGCTCGGCAAGGACCAGACGGGCGTCGGCCTCGACTATCAGGGCCTTCACCACATCGGCTTCGTGGTCGACAACGATATCGACGGCTGGACCAAGCACCTCGAATCGCTTGGCGCGCCCAACATCACCACCGCCGAGGACATGCCGAAAACGGCGCATTGGGAGATCAAGTTCCGCGCGCCCGACAACGTCGTGCTCGACATCTCCCACACGACCTGGCCAGGCGCCGCGGCTGTCGATCCCGTGACGACGAAGATCCCAGCGAAAGACGCGGCAGAGTAGCCCCCCTCCTTTTTACCCGTAAAAGAGGGGCGGGCTTGGGAGGGTCTCCCTCCCAAGCGGGTCTGGGCGGTCGTGTCGGAGACGCGCTCCCAGCACGGCCCAGTCGCGAAGCGAACAGCGCCACGCCTCATGCGAACGCTACCAAACACCAACGAGGCAAACTCCATGAACGTCGGCGGCTACGAGATCGACATCATCGTGCAGGGCTATCCCGGCAAATCCGTGTGCCACGGCGGCCTCGGTTGGAGCACGCTGGCGCTGGTGCGTGGACACGGGCGCGTCGCCGTGGTCGACACCGGGCCGTTCGGCTATCGCGGGCTGATCCGCGAGCGGCTGCACAAGCGCGGTCTCAAGCCCACCGACGTCACCGATCTCCTGCTCACGCATTGCCATCACGATCACTCCGTCAACTGGGTGATGTTCAAGGATGCGCGCATCGTGATCGGCGCGGACGAGATGGCGTGGGCGCGCGCGCTGCCGTGGGGCGAGAACTCGGTGCCGGAATTCTACGTCGCCGAGCTCGCGAAATGGCCGACGATGCGCACCGTTCACGACGGCGAGGAAGTCTGGCCGGGCCTCAAGGCGTATCTCGCGCCGGGCCACACGCCGGGCTGCCTCGTGTTCGTGCTGGAAGGCGGGGAGCACGACCTGATTTTCACAGGCGACGCCGCCAAGAACCGCGCCGAGCTCGTATCCCGCGACACCGACATGACCTTCGACAAGAAGGTCAGCGCCGCCTCGATCGACATGATCTGGTCGCACTGGAAGAAAAAGCCCGGCACGATCGTGCTGCCCGGCCACGACCGCCCGATGGTTCTCAAAGGCGGCAAGCCCACCTATGTCGGAACGCTGGAAGCTTCGATCAAATCCTGGACCGGCGACGACATGGAAACGACGACGGTGTTTCAGTTGGTGGTGTGACGAAGTGCGGTCTAACCCAGAGTTGGGGTCTGACCTCGTGCCCGAACCTCAAAGCAGGAACGCTTGGGATCAACACGGGGTCTGAACCCAACCGCGCCAACACGTCTGCAGAGCCCCCCTACTTCCCCGCCACCTCGTACACCACGAAGTTCTGCCGTGGCAGGAACGCGTGCTGCGCACTACGCACGTAGCCTGCCTGCTTCATCTCGGCGTCGATCTGCTCGACGGTGACACGCATAGACTTCGGTGGCCCGCCCGGCGCGCTATCGTTCTGGTCGATGATCGCGACGCGCCCGCCCGGCCGCAGCGATGACGCGAGCTTGGCGAAGTACGCCGGCCGCGCGTCGATGTGGTGATAGACGTTCACCAGCAGCACCAAATCGACCGCTTCAGGCAGATTGGGCGACGCCGCCGCGCCCTGCACGGCGCGCATGTTTGCGAGACCCAGCGATTTCGCGCGCCCGGCCAGATACGCAACCATCTTCGGTTCCAGATCGACCGCGAACACCGTGCCGGCCGCAACCGCGCGCGCCAGCCGCACCGCGAAATAGCCGGTGCCCGCGCCAAGATCGGCCGCGCGCGCGTCGGGCTTCAAGCCCAGCGCCTTCACGACGTCGTCGGGCTTTTGCCACGCCGCGCGCTCTGGATCGTCGAACGCCTTCGCCCACTTTTCCGGATCATCGAAGCGCGGCCCGTGATGCCCACCGCCCGCCTTGCCCTCACCGTGCTTGTGCTGAGCGATCGACGGCGAAGCGAACACCAGCACCGAGAGCAAACCGGCGACGAAAGCCAGACAGCGGATGGACATGGGGGATCTCCAGCAACAACCGTATTGCCAAGCAGCGATGCTCGAGCGACACCCTTTACCCTACCACCACCAATTCCGGCTCCGGAAGTACCACGCCAGAACCAACACTGGGGAAGGATGTGTGCTGGTGATTTGGAGCTGAATTCGACCACGCGCGAGATGCTCGCCCCCTGCGCTTCCGGTCCTCGCCTGGACAGAAAGCCTCAGCAATGTCCACGAACCAGGGCCGTTAATGGTGGCTGTCTCTAATCATTGCTAGCGATCCGGCGCCGCAAAGCGGAGCCGGTTGGCGCAAAGCAAGAGAGCGGGGCGGCAAGGCCTCGAAAAATTGATAGTTGGATGCGGCCTGCGCCGCCCCGCTATGCACAACGAGGGTGAGCCCCCTTTACGGATCATGGCACCACCATCCTCCGGCGCATCCTGAGAGCCGAAGTTGAACGGGATTGTCGCCCCGTCCGGCAGTGATCCCCCAGAGGCAGCTGATGTCCCCTGGCGTATCCGGCACACTCCTTTCGCCCACAGGTTCCCAGCTCGAGCCTGCGCCCCGGCGTGTGCGGAAGGATTTGGGGAGAGTACGCGACGGCGATCGGGCGGGGATAAGTTCGGCGGTGAGAGAAGCGGGAAGCTGGTTTCGGCCCCTGTTTCTACCGTTACGCCACGTGGTCGTTCCATCATTTCAACGTAGCAGAAGACGTGGAGAACGTGGTCGAATCTGCTCGCAGCCCATGGAGCGAGGAAGAAAGTAGAGCGATGACGTCGGGTGGAGCTTTTCGCGAGACCCGACATTCCCCGCAATGCGTTTACCGTTGCATGTCGGGTCTCGTACCTCGACCCGACCTACTGAGATCGGTGGCGGTCGGCAGCGTTGCGCACGCGTCGACGAATTCGCGGCGATGCCGCGAGCGAGGCCAGCCTCACACTCCGCCGTGCCGGAGGCGCGTCTCCGACACGACCGGGACGCCCTCCGAATCGCCCGTCTTTTTATGCCACATGAGAAGACACCAGCGTTCCACCAGGGAGCGGATCGAGAGCCGCGGCCATCATGCCGAAGGCATGCATGCCCATGACGTCGGGGAGCGTGAGGCCCCGACGGCTGAGCCGTCACGGAAAAAGTCCGGCCCCTCACATTGCCCGCAGGGTAATTCGATACGGCGCAGAAGTAGCTCGAGCTGCGCCGTTAATGGTGGCTGTCCCCAATTATGCGTCAGCGGCGCAAACCTGCATACGGGCTCCCCCCCCGACCCTACCCCACCAGCCGCTCCAGTTCGCCCAGGATCGCCTTGCCCATCTCGGTGGTGCCGACGCTGCGCATGTTGGGCTGCATGATGTCGCCCGTGCGATACCCCTGCGCCAGGGTGTTGGAGATCGCCTTGTCGATCAGGTCGGCTTCTTTCACGAGGCCGAACGAATAGCGCAGCGACATGCCGAAGCTGGCGATGGTCGCGATCGGGTTGGCCTTGCCCTGGCCGGCGATGTCGGGCGCGGAACCGTGCACCGGCTCATAGAACGCCTTGCGATTGCCGGCCTTGTCGGGCGCGCCGAGCGAGGCCGACGGCAACATGCCGAGCGAGCCGGTCATCATCGCGGCGGCATCCGACAGGATGTCGCCGAACAGGTTGTCGGTGACGATCACGTCGAACTGCTTGGGGTTGCGGATCAACTGCATCGCGCAGTTGTCGGCGAGGATGTGATGCAGCTCGATGCCCTGGCCGTGCTTCTTGTGCGTCTCGATCACCACCTCCTTCCACAGAACGCCGGTCTTCATCACGTTGTTCTTCTCGGCCGAATGCACCTTGTTGCCGCGTGTGCGGGCGAGGTCGAAGGCCACCCGCGTGATGCGCTCGATCTCGTGCGTGGTGTAGACCTGCGTGTCGACCGCGCGCTTCTCGCCATTCTCCAGCGTCACGATTTCCTTCGGCTCGCCGAAATAGACGCCGCCGGTCAGCTCGCGAATGATGAGCAGGTCGAGGCCCTCGACCACCTCACGCCGCAGCGTCGAGGCTTCGGCAAGCGCGGGATAGCAGATCGCCGGCCGCAGATTGGCGAACAGGTCGAGGTCCTTGCGGATGCGCAGCAGGCCCGCTTCCGGGCGGTGCTCGTAGGCAACCTTGTCCCACTTCGGCCCGCCGACCGCACCAAACAGGATGGCCGAGCAGGCGTGCGCCTTCTTCATCGCGTCCTCGGTGATGGCGACGCCGTGCTTGTCATAGGCCGCACCGCCGACCAGATCCGTGCTCGTCTCGAACTTAACAGCGTTCGACTTCTTATTGAAGAACGCGATGAACCGTTCCACCTCGGCCATCACCTCCGGACCAATGCCATCGCCGGGGAGAAGCAGGAGATTCTGAGTGGTGGCCATGGTGGAAGCGTCCTCGTCTGGAAAGGGGTGGCGTGTTGGGGCCGATTGCTAGCCTCTGACCGCGCCGACGGCAACTGGCGGGATGGCGCAGCCGCACCGGCTCTGTCGGCAGCCGGATCACCGGCAGGACGGCCGCTGCCCATCACCGCCGACGAATACCGGTGCAAAACCACCGCCCGGCGTCCGGAAATTGGTGGTCTGTCCCTGATAAATTCGAGCCGCAACAAGTTGTACCCGGCCACCATAGGTGTAGTTGCGCAAGTCGGCCTTCATGCTTTGAACCTGGCCATCGACGGCGATCGTCCGTGCGCTCGGCGGCACGATCTCCTGGGCGACATAGTCCCCCTCCAGGATCTCGCTCCAGACCTTGCGGGTGACCTTGTCGCCGCGATACGCAGCCTTGCCGCCAAAACCCGAGCACGGCTTGAAGAACAGCTTGTTGCGCCTGCTCCACAAGTCCTGCTGTTGCGCGCCTTTCACAATCTCGGTTCTGGGTATGCCCTTGATCAGAGTCGCAATCTTGTCTTCGGGCACGCCCCATGCGCGCAAGGTGTCCGCATCGGTAAGCACAGCGAGGTTCTTCTTGTTTGCATACAGCGCATGGGCCCGCGGATTTGGCGTCACGACCACCGCGCTCGCCAAATACGCGTCGCGCAGCTCACGGTTTTCCGGCAGCGCCAGCTCGAAGTCCGTGAGCCGGTTGTAGACGAGATCGATGCGCTGACCGCCACGCCACAACGCGCCATCGCGAACGGTAAGCTCATCCGGCGACGCTACGACCGCGACCAGACCATGGGCCTGGAACAGCCGCTGAAACAGCACGAACTCCGGATAGAGATATTGCTCCTTCGGGTTCCGATCGACGATCGCGATCGATTGCAGCGGACCCGCCCGGCCTTGCAGGCGCCATTCGTTCTCGAAGCTGGCGAGGAAGCTTGCAAGCAACGCCTGGAGATCGAACTGCATGGCAGGCGCCAGCGCCATTTCCACACAACAGGCGCGCTGAGCCTGCAGCAGAAAAGCGTTGATCAGCGCGCCACCGGCATTGGTATTGATCTCGATGAGCTTCGGCCCGTCTGGTCCCAGATGGAAGTCATACCCCATGAACGCGCCGATGGGTCCTGGCACGAAATGCGCGATTGCCGGCGCATGCGCGAGAACCTTTGCTCGATAGCCCGGCAAAACCACCACGGCTTCGATCGCGGAGATGATGCCCTGCATTTGGGCAGCGTGCCCGGTCGACAGGAACAAGGGCTGTGAGGAGAGCAGATGGGGATGCGTGGAGGCGAGATCGCGGCAAAAATCGGGATCGCCGACGATCTTCTCGGCGGCTCGGCAAAGGGCATCGCGATCGAGCGTGATGCAGGTGCAATCGGTATTCAACTGCTCGATCGAACTCGAGCCGGTCCCGGACATCGCTATCTCCTGCTACCGCGGTGCGTCCCGCTTCGCACATCTGCCCCGCAACACTCCTTGACGCTAATCACTTCCGCTTGCAGGCCGGGCAAAACCGCCGAGCTCGCCCACTACGGCGCGATACACCTCTTGCTTGAACGGCACGATGGCCCCGATCAGCTCCTCGACCGGACACCACTTCCACGCCACGAATTCCACGTCATGACCAGCACGCGGGCCAATATCGATCTCGCTGTCCGCGCCCGTGAAGCGCATCGCAAACCACATCTGCCGCTGACCCCGATACTTACCGCCCCAGGCAATGCCAAGCAGCTCGGGTGGCAAGTCGTAGGTCAGCCAGTCCTGCGATTTCCCCAGCACCTGGAGCGAGCGCATCGAGGTCTCCTCGAAGACTTCGCGCAGGGCCGCTGCGCCTGGTTCCTCGCCCTTGTCGATGCCGCCCTGGGGCATCTGCCACCATTGCCCGGGGCCCTCGGCATATCCCGGCATGTCGGCGCGTTGGCCGACCCAGACGAGGCCGTCACGGTTGACCACCATAATGCCGACGCAGGGACGATAAGAGAGTTCGGTCACGGTAGCCTCTCGTTTTGCTTGTGCATCTCGAAGTCCATCCCCTAGGAATTCAACAGATCAGCCACATACCTATCCCCTTGCCTCAGGTCCCTCAAATTCAGCGCAATTGCATGGTCTACCGGCGACAACCAGGAGTTGGCGCCATGACACAGCATAAGTCGGATGATCTGTGGCGGGATTTTCCCAAGACCGCCGCCGAGTTCGAGGCGCGG